>NZ_JBHYRR010000030.1:0-39490 GCF_047974155.1 Megasphaera jansseni
AGTCAAACTGGTGTCTTTGTACCCGGATTTAAGCAAATGACCGTTTGTTGTATATATGGAAGAGGCTATACACTAGCATGAAAGCAAAAGCCTTCGTGCGACAGCCCCTTTTTGGCAGTTAGCAGTTAGTATTGTAGGGGTCGCCACGTGGGCGACCCGTTAGGAATTTGGATGATTCTCTCAGCAGGTTAGCCGGGAAATCGTACATATCCCCAAGCGGGCTCACCACGTGCGAGCCCCTACAAGCAACTAACTGCTAACCCCTAACCCCTAACACTTACTTCAGCACTTCTTCCGAGCTGGTCGGGAGGTTCGGCATATCGGTGTTGAACCATTTCTTGTAGATTTTCTGGAATTCGCCTGTTTCTTTCAGTTTTGCCATGGCGTCGTTGACTTGTTTCAACAGTTCTTTGTTATCCTTGTTGATGGCGAAGGCCAGGTATTCCGGCTTCGTATCGGGGATATCGATGACGTCGAATTTACCCTTGCCGTCCTGGGTCAGGAAATAATCGGCAACCGGTTTATCGAGGATAGCGGCTGGCGACCCGCCGACCTGGAGTTCCATGATGGCTTCGGAGTTATTGTCGAACTGTTTGACCGTGTAGCCCTGTTCTTCGGCGTATTTTGCACCGGTCGTGCCGATCTGGACGGCAATCTGCTTGCCCTGCAAGTCGGCTACGGAATGGACGCCGCTGTTTTTCGGCGTCAAGATGACCAGTTTCGATTCATAGAACGGAGCAGCAAAGGCGACTTTCTGAGCCCGTTCCTTGGTGACGGTCATGCCCGTAGCGGCGATATCCATGTCACCCTGCTGGATGATGGGGATGATACCGGAAAAAGCGATGTTGTTGAACTCGACATCACGGCCCATTTCTTTGGCGACGGCGCGGATCAGATCCATTTCAAAACCTTTATATTCCGTCGATTGGTCGTTATCCTTGAATTCAAAAGGAACGAACGTCGCATTGGTAGCGACGCGAAGCGGTTTCTTCGTATCATTGGCAGCATCTTTCTTGTCACTGCCGCAGCCGGCCAGCATCGAAGCGGCCAGGACGCCTGTAAGCAAAGCAGCACCTAATTTTTTCGTATCCATACAATCCCCTCCAGAAAATTGAATAAAAATAAATTTATGCTTATTATTATACTATCTTATGGGAAAAAGTAAAGGGCTTGTCGCGAGCGACAAGCCCTTTATCGTTGTTCGTAGGGGCGACCACGTGGGGCGCCCGCTCCTGGGGATGTACGAATCTTCCGCCTACGGTTAACCTGCTGGAGAAATCGTACATATCCCGAAGCGGGCCGCCTTCACAGGACGACCCCTACGATGCAGCCTACAGGCTGCGAGTTGCTAACCACTAACCACTAACCACTAACCACTATTCTTTTAACTCCGGCATCTTGATGGGAGTTTTATCGATGAGGCGGACGATGAGGAGGGTGATGATGCAGATGATCCATTCAAAATAAATGACGTGGGGCAGGACGCGGATCTGCGGGCAGAGCTGCCAGGCAAAGAGGCCGATGATGCCGACCAGGGTCGTCCAGAAAGCCGTGTTCTTGCGGCACAGGGACGGGCAGAACATAGTGCAAAGGAAGACCAGCGTGAAGGCCGTCGTCAGGCTCAGGCCGATGAGCATGACTTTGACGATACCGACAGCATTGAAGGCCAGCCATAACGTACCTACGCCGACAATGAGAATAATCAGGCGGTTCGCTTTGACATAGTTCATTTCTGAAATATTCGGTTTAATAAAACGTTTAAAAATGTCCTGAGAAATCAATGTGCCAGCCCCCAAGAGAATCGTGCAGGCTGTCGACACATCGGCAGCCCAGAGGGCAGCCAGGGTCATCCCTGACGAGAAGGGGTCGAGGCTCATGATGATCTGCGGCAGGGCCATGGTCGGGTTGATACCCGGGAACTGGGCTTTGGCAGCCAGGCCGAGGATAGCCGACAAGAAGCCGACCGGGAAGATGAGCAGGCCGCCGAGGATGAAGCCTTTGCGGGCCGATTTAGCATCCTTGGCGCCGCAGGCAATCTGGACCGGCCCCTGAGCCGTGATGGCCTGGGTCGTCATGACGATGATCCAGCCCAGGAGGACGGCAAAGGACAGGCCACCCATGGGCGAGAACCAGTTAAAATCCGCTGCCGGCAGGGCCGCATTGATGCCGCTGATGCCGCCGTCGCGGAGCAGGATGCGGACGAGGGAATAGATGATGCCGAGATAAATGACGGTGACACTGAGGATGTTGGATAAGCCGGAAGACCAGAGGCCGCCGATGGCCGTGATGCCGACGAAGACGACGGCACTGGTGATCATGCCGGCGTGCATGGAGAAGATGTCCGGCATGAGGGCGTGTAAAATCGAACCGCCAGCGACATACTGCAAGGACGTGATGCAGATCATGATCAGGGACAGGCCGATGACGCTGATGATGCGGGCTTTTTTATCGTAACTCCGTTCAAAGAGTTCCGGAATGGTCGTACAGTTTAGGGAACGGTACTTGCCGGCAGCGACAAAGCCCATGATGATGGCGCCGATAGCCCAGGCCGCATTGTACCAGCCGGCAGCCAGGCCGATTTTCGTCGCACTTTCCGCGACGCCGACGGTCGAAGCCGCGCCGACGGCCATACCGGTGATGCTGACGGCGACCAGGCCCGTAGAGAACTGGCGCCCTGCAAATAAATACTCTGTCGGGTTCTGACTGGCCCGGCGTTTGACATAGAAAGAAATGGCAAATAATAAAATGATGTATAAGATGACAATACCCAATTGAATCGACATTTTCTCTCCATCCTCCTTTGGCTTATAAATTTTAAAATTCGCAACCTTAGTTCCATCTACGGGAACATAATATGCTAATAATTAACGTTATTATAGGCCAAAATGAAGAAAAATACAAGGAGAAAGAAAACGCAGACCGTAGTTCGCAGGGGCCGGTCCCAAAGGGCGGCCCGCAGTTTCGTAGGGGCTTGCACGTGGCAAGCCCGTTGGACATTTGAATAATTCTCCTATCAGGAGCTGTAGGATTCCCAAATCGTCTTGCTAAGAAAGTCGTCCACACTCCTAACGGGTCGCCCACGTGGCGACCCCTACAATACTAACTGCTAACTGCTAGCCGCTAACAGCTAACAGCTAAAAAGAGGCTGTCGCACGAAGGTTTCTGCCATCATGCGAGGCCCCGTTTACTTTATAGTTTGTAGCACAGAGTTTGTAGTTTACAGAGAAAAGCTTTAAATTTAAACCCATCCGCTAACCACTAACCCCTAGCCACTAACAACTTGAAAGGAGCTGTCGCGATGCGACAGCTCCTTTTTTCAATCTATGCTTTTTTCTGTGCGGCCATGGCCTGGAGTTCTGGTTTGAATTCTTCTACCAGTTTCTTTTCAGCTTTGGCGCCTTTGGAGAGGGCGTTGTAGATGATTTCCGCCATTTCGTAGCGGGTCATCGTACGTTCGCCGTGGTATTTACCGTCTTCGTAGCCCTGGACGATGCCGTTGCCAGCGAGTTTGCTGACGGCTTCATAGGCCCAGTGGTTTTCCGGTACATCCGGGAATTCCTTGGACATATTCGGATTGATGACCGACAGGAGGGCATCGAGGCGGTTGGTCAGGGAGTCGATCTGTTTCTGCATCGCTTTTTCACGGTCTGTCAGGCCGTTCGTGGCGTTGCGTCTTGCTTTGTTGCCGCCCTGGCCGATGCGGAGGGAAATGCCGCCGCCATACATGTTTTCGCCTGTGCCGAAGGACGACGAAACATTGACCATGACGTTTTCATTCGGCCGGTAGAAGGCGCCGATAGCCGTAGCTGTTTCGCCTTTGTAACCGCCGACGGCAGCTGCGATGTTCCACTTGGAATCAGCATCGAATTCGAGGGGATGCAGGTTGGCCAGTGCCGCTGCGTTGGCCCCGACTTTGTCGACGCGGCTGTCCAGATTGTTGACCTTGTTTTCAACGCCCGTGACGCGTTCATTGGTCTGATAGAGCTGGGCCCCGTTGACAGCGTCTGTGCTGCTGGCCGAAAGGTCACCGGCTGCTACATTGACAATCTTCTGATTGTTGGCGTTGATGCCGTTGGAATCAATGTAAGTGTTGTTGCCGACCTTGTAGGAAGAAGCAGTCATGCTGCCAGTAACTGTAGCGTTGCCGCCGACAGAGAGGTCTTTTTCCATGGTGACGACATCTTTAAAGGTGGCTGTGCCATCGAAAGTCGATGTGCTGGTGACGTGGAGCGTATCCGTCGTCGTGCCGCCAGTAACGGTGGCGCCATTGTTGACGACGAGTTTATCCGTTGTTGTCGTGCCTTCTACAGTCAGGTCTTTCTTAACCGTAGCGTTAGCTTCCATGGTGACGTCGCCTTTCAGGTCAGACGTACCATTGACTGTCAGGTTCTTGCCAACGTTTGCATTGCCCTGCAGGTCCGAATCGCCTTTGACAGTCAGTTTCTGATCAACCGTTGCACTACCGCGGACGCCGAGGTCTTTCAGGACGGTAGCATAATCCATTTCGGTTTCATGCGTGCCATCTTCATTGGTTAGCTTCGTCTTGCCGTCTGTTGTAGTAATCGTGGTCTTGCCAACTTTATTGACGATGGAATCGGTGCTCATCGTGGTGCTGACATTATTACCCACTTTGTTCGTAATGGACTTGGAGGCCGTATTTTCGATTTCCGCTGCGGAGTTGCTGAGTTTTTCCGTTGCGGTATTGGTGATGTTCTTGGCACTGTTGCTCAAGGTTTCAGAAGCCGTGTTGGTGATGTTCTTGGCGCTCAGGCTGCTGTCGCCTGTAACGGTCGTAGTCTGATTGCCGCCGATAGTGTTGACCTGGTCACCGGTAATGCTGTTAGTCTGTTTACCACCAATCGTGTTCGTCTGATCACCCGTAACGGCGTGCGTTTCGTTGCCGCCGACAGTCGTGGTCAGGTCTTTGCCAATCGTGTTGGTCATGTTTTCTGTAGCATTGTTGACGATATCCTTGGCATCATTGGCAATCGTACCGTTCTTAGCCGTGTTGGTGATATCTTTTGCCGTCTGGGTGACGCCGGTGCTGTTGGTGCCATCCGTTACGACGCTGCTGACCGTCCCTGTTGTCGAATCTTTTAAGATGTCAATGATAGTGGAGCCATTGACCAGGGTATCTTCCGTCTTGGTGGCTGTCTTAGACGTAGCGCTGTACTGGGTATCGCTGGCTTTGATCAGCTGTTCCGATTTGTCCACGGTGTTATTGGTGTTGTTGGCCTTGGTCCCGTCAGTGATGGAGGAGGCCAGGCTCTTGGCATTCTGGTTCACAACCGTGGTGTTGGTGCCGTCCGTTACGGAGGAAGCAACCTGGTTCGCCTTCTGAAGGCTGTTGGAGATATTGGTTCCATCAGTAATATTGGTATTAGTCTGACCGGCGATGGTGTCGATAGTGGTCTTCTTGTCCCCATCGGTGAGCTGGGATTTTTCTTCGGCTGCGCCGCGGAGATAGGAAGCGGTCTTGCCATCAGCCTGGCTCATTTCTTCTTTAGTCTGATAGGACAGCTGGGTGGAAGTATTGGAACCATAATCGTTTGCTACTTTATTTACAATGGAGCTGGAAGCATCGGTTTCCACATCCAGAGCTTTGTTGGTAATCTTGTTGTTAGCCGTGTTATTGATGTTTTCCGCCGTCAGGCTGCTGTCACCGGTTACCGTGGTGGTCTGGTTGCCGCCGATAGTGTTGACCTGGTCACCGGTAATGCTATTGGTCTGCTTGCCGGTTACTGTCGTGCTCTGGTCGCCATTGACTTTCGTAGTCTGGCTGCCATAAGTTTCGCTCACAGCGCCTTTGACGCTTTCCGTCTTGCTGCCACTGATGGTATTGGTCTGGTCTCCTGCTACCACATTGGACTGATTTCCGCCCACGTTGGTGCTCTGGTCACCGTCAACCGTAGTTGCCTGGCTGCCGTATTTTTCCGTGACACTGCCCTTGACCGTTTCCGACTTGCTGCCGCTTACCGTATTCTGCTGGTTGCCTGCAACAATGTTGGTCTGGTTACCGCCTACAGAAGTCTTCTGGTCTGTCTTGATATTGGTAACCTGGGCGTTGAAGTTTTCTGTTTCCGTACCCTTCACATTGACCGTACGATCTCCGGACACGGTATTGGTCTGATTGCCTGCCACATAGTGGGTTTCGTTGCCGCCTACCTTGGTATCCAGGTCGGACTTGTAATCTTCCGTGACCTTGCCGGTAACGGTAGTCTTCAATTCTCCACCAACAGTGGTTGTCAGATTCCGGTCTACTGTGTTTGTCATGTCTTCTGTAGCATGATTGACCAAATCTTTTGCCTCATTGGTGATAGTTCCATTAGAAGCGATATTGGTGATGTTTTCACTCGCCGTATTAGTGATATTCTTAGCATTAGTAGAAGCTGTTTCACTGGCGATAGTTGCTACGTTTTTACCTTGGTTGGTAAGTGTTTCGGCCGCAATATTGGTGATATTGTTAGATGCATTGTTGGTAATATCCTTTGCCGTATTGGTCAAGGCTTCTGTTGCTGTATTGCTGATATTCTTAGCCGAGCTGGTCATATCACCGGTGACCGTATTCGTCAGATTACCACCAACAACATTGGTCATATTTTCTGTAGTCGTATTCGCAATATTCTTGGCGTTGTTAGCTAAGGTGCCATTTAGTACATTATTCGTGATATCCCCGTTAGTAGCTGTATTTGTAATGCTATTTCCTGCCGTATTAGTAATGCTTTCAGAAGCACTGTTCGAGAGGTTTTTAGCATTGTTGGCAATGGTACCCTGTTTTGCCGTATTGGTAATATCCGTCGTAGTCTGGGTAGAAGAAGTTGTGTTGGTTCCATCCGTGACTTCGCTGGTGATAGTATCTGTCTTCTGGTCTACTTTGGAGAATACCGTATCAGACGAATTAATCTGATTGAGGATTTCGCCGACACGCTGTTGGAACGTCGAGGTCTTTCCATCTTTATCTTTGAGGGTACTGCTGGATTCTATAGATGTCTGTGTAGACAGGTTGCTGTTCTTGTCAGAATCGATAACCTTGGAAGTCACATCGCTGCCTTCTACAGTGAGCGTGCTCTTTTTCCAGTTGCCATCTGCATCAGTAGCTTTGGCCCAGGTGGAAGTGCCGTTTTCATCATAATCAATGGCGCTTTCTTTTTCACTGCCATCTTTGGTGCTGGTAGCTTTCTTATAGCCTGTGATTTCACCGGCTGCCACTTTCGTGCTGGCCGTTACGTTGTTGTCCCCTACAATGCCACTCTTGGTCAGGTCGATTTCATCCACATTCAGCTTGCCTTTGACCGTCAGGTCGCCGCCGATGGTGGCATCGCCGCTGGTGGTGATGGTTTCAGCACTCAGGTTCTTCACACCGGTGAGGTTGCCATTCTGCATGGTTGCCGTGCCATCGGAGATGCTCTTACCCTGGATAGCGCCGCCGGCAGTCAGGTCACCGGTAATGGTGGCGCTGCCTGCTGTCAGAGCGCCCTGGATGGAAGCGCTGGCCCCTGTAATGGCGCCGCCTGCGTGGATGTCACCCAGTGCGGAGATGTTGCCCGTAGAAGTTACGGTGCCACCGGTAATGGAACCGCTGGTGTTGATGTTGCCGTTGGTAATGGTAGCAATCCCATCAGTCAGGGTCTTGCCGGTTACCGTTCCGTTGCTCATGGAAGCACCCTTACCGTCGGTTACGGTTTCGCCGGTGATGGTTGCCTTGGAAGTGACATTTCCATTTTCATCCACGGTGAAGGCCCCGTTGGCTCCTTTAATCTTGCCGTCAGCGCTCATAGCTGCCTTGGCTGCCGCATAGTCATCGCCGCCGGTGTAGACGCCGTCTTTATCCACCACACTGCTGTTGGTCCCAACCTTGATGCCCTTTTCGTTCAGGGTGATCTGGTTGTCCTTGCCCTTGTTCAGGATCATTTCACTGGCATCGGTCTTGGAAGTGGTGACAGTCCCGTCCTCAGCCACACTGGTGGTATTCTTTTGGAGAACGTTACCGTCGCCAAGGCTCAAGCCATTGTTCACCGCTTCTGCCAGTTTGGCATCTGCTGTCACACGGGCCGAAGTTTCTGCCTGCAGGCCCTGGTCCAGAGCGTTCAGGTTCTGACCTACATATTTATCAAGCTTCACATACTTGCCATCCTGCATCGTACCATCGGTGATGCCTTCGGTAGCGGTGAGCTTGCCGTCCACCATAACCGTCTTGGAATCCTTGTCATAGGTGATGGCTTCGGTCTTATCTTCCAGAGTCGTAGTCCGGGAGTCGAGAGCCGCATCGGCGGCTTCACGGGTTGCAGCTTCAGCGGCATCCGTCTTGCTCAAGGCCGTGAACCCATCAGCTACGTTCTGATTAACTGTTTCAACGTTTTTAATGGTAGCTACCAAGCTTGTATTAATATCCTGAATCAGCTTGTCCTGGGCTTTATCTGCACCGATACGGGCAGCCGTTTCCTTTGCCAGGCCGGCATCCAGCAGCGCCACGTTTTCGCCGATAGTGTTGGCCTTTTTCACAATGGCCCCATCGTCCTGCAATGCAGCGTCATTCTTGCTTACATAGGTATCCGCAGCTTCCTTCTGCAGATATTCCTTCACAGCGGTGATCCGGTCATCATTGGCCTTGACCTGTTTATCCAGGCTGACCAGGTTATTCCCTACCGTATTGTTTTGTTTGATATAGTTGCCATCTTTGGTAGTTTCGTCGGTCACACCATCCGCAGCCATTTTACCTGCTACAGTCACATCGCCACTAGAGGTTATATTGCCAGTAGAAAGGCTTCCAGATGTCAATTTCCCATTGATTTTCAAATCTTTGACGATCTGATTTTCTTTGGTCCCTACAATCAGATTCCCCGCCTGGGTAACATGCAAAGCCGTGCTGGTCTTCTGGTCCGTTAATTTTTGATCCAGTTCAGCCGCTTTGCGATATGTATATTTTTTGGCAGCCTCAATCTGCGCATCCGTACCATCCTTGGTATAAACTTCTACTGCCGTATCGGAGGTCGACGGTTCGACCTTCGTGGTATCCGCCGCATAGCTAAATCCTCCGACCGGGAGGAGCATGAGGGCTGTGATGGCGGCCAGGGCCAGGCGTCTGGTCTTATCGCCTGTGCTGGAGGCCTTGGTATGGCCTTTGGCTAATTCTGAGGCTACGACGTAGCAATTTCTTGATTTACTCCAGATGACTTTAAATATCTTATTCATATTATCGCATCCTTTCTGTATAAAGATTTGGCATAGGCCTTAATTTGGCGTACAAAAATAAGACGTGTCGGAAATGCTGAATTTTTTGGGATTTTTATGCGTCTTTTTGGAAAATGAATTTGAAATAATCTTCCTGGAACTGGCGATATTTCCGTTTGGCCAGGGGAATTTTATGTCCCTTTACTTCGATATAGTCGCTCTTTATGATGTGAATTGCGGACTGGTTGACGATATAACCTTTTCCGGGAGAGACGAACTGGCCGGGGACGATGGATTCAAAGGTTCGCAGCAGGGCCGATATGGATTGGCGCGTTTCCAGCATAGAGCCATCATGGGTGTGAACTTGCTGGACATGGCCGTTGCTTTCGACGAAGAGCAGGTTGTTGATTTCTTCGACTTGAATGCCGCCACCGACGAGGCGGAAGATGATTTTTTTGCTGTGCCGCTGGTGGATTATATCCATGACCCGATTCATGGCCTGGTCGAATTGTTTTTGTGTAAACGGCTTGGTCAGATAGTGGGCGGCCCGGATATCGAAGGCTTCGACGGCGAATTCATCACTCGTTGACAGGAAGAGTATTTCTGCCTGGCATTTCTGTTTTCTCATTTCACGGGCGATATCGGTTCCCAGCAGACCGGGCATGCAGATATCCAATAAGATGATGTCGAAGTCTTTCTTTTCTTCTACGGCGTCTACAAAATTCATGGCGTTGTCATAGGCGCATATCTCAATATTCGAGGCTTTGTTCTGGTAATAAGTCTGTACGGCTGTTTTCATGATTTCCAACTGGTCTTGTAAATCATCGCAGAGGGCAATTCTTAACATAAGTACCTCCTTTCTGTTCACGGTAAGGGAACAATCATCCAGTTTAAAGCTATTGTAACTCGAATTACGGTTTGAAAAACTCACTGCGACATTAAATGCACCTTTTTTGGCACAAACGGGATAAGATATTATTTTTTGTTTTAATATTAATTACTTGCCATGATTATGTGATTATCTTGTAAAGTTTGGAATTTGACTTCAAACATCGCTTTGTTTGACACTTTCAGTATAGCGGGAAAAAGGATTGTTGGATATTATACTTTCGTATATGATTTACTAACGAATTAATATAAAAGGGAAATGCCATTGCATCGAGTTCCTAAATATGGTATGATACGGCCGAGGCAAAAGATAACATCACGTATCGTGAGTTATACTTTTTTTCGGATATTTCTCAAGATGGTTTTTTCATCTGCTTGGATCTGATTCAGACCGAGACAGAAAGGATGGCTCATCATTTCTTGGTAGTGCGAAAATAAGTGGGATTTTTCACAAATTCGCCTGCCAGTATGGACGTTTGTCACTTAGACACCTTTCGGTCTGTGCCGGAAGGTGTTTTTTTGTTTCTTTTGCCCCAGATTCTCATAGGGAGGTTTTTTTGTTGAAAAAGTGTTGTGATTTTCTGGTAAACAACATGGCCATTTTCGTCGTCCTCATCGGTATTGTCGGCGCCGTATGGCCTCAGACCCTGCAATGGGTCGGCCCGTATGTAGGCTGGCTGCTGGGGATTGTCATGTTCGGTATGGGCATGACCTTGACCGTACAGGATTTCAAGACCGTCTTCAAGCGGCCATGGGAAGTCCTCATCGGTGTCGTCGCCCAGTTCCTCATTATGCCCTTGGTAGCCTGGGCCCTGGTACGTCTCTTTGCCCTGCCGCCGGAACTGGCTATTGGCGTCATCCTCGTCGGGACCTGCCCGGGCGGGACGGCATCGAACGTCATTTCTTATCTGGCCAAAGGCGACGTCGCCCTGTCCGTATCGATGACCATGTCGACGACCATCCTGGCGCCTATCGTGACGCCTGCCCTGACCTGGTTCCTGGCAGGTGCTTGGATCCATGTTTCCTTTGTATCCATGATGATTTCCATTGCGGAAATGGTCCTGGTACCGGTCCTGCTCGGCCTGGCTGCTCATCATTTCTTTGCCCGCAGCGTCGAAAAAATCCTGCCGGCCATGCCCGTCGTATCGGTAGCGACTATCGTCATCCTCGTCGGCTGCGTCGTATCCCTCAGTGCGTCGCGTCTCTTTGACGTCGGCCTGCTCATGGCGGCTATCGTCATCCTGCACAACGTCTTTGGCCTGGCCCTGGGCTACGGCATGGCTAAATTGTTCCGCCTCGATTCGCGTAAATCCCGTACGGTGGCCATCGAAGTGGGGATGCAGAATTCCGGGATGGCAGCATCGCTGGCCGTTTTATACTTCAATCCGGCAGCGGCGATTCCCGGAGCTATCTTCAGTGTATGGCACAATATTTCCGGTTCTATCGTTGCCAATTTCTTCTCGCGCCGCGATGAAAAGGCGCAGGTTCTGCCCGTTGAAAAATCGAGTGTTCCTACTCATTAATTTATAGCTAAAGGAGTCTTATTATCATGAAAATTTTCCGTACTGTCAAAGATATGCAGGCATTTGCCGCTGAACAGAAAAAAGCAGGCCGCGTCATCGGCCTGGTCCCGACCATGGGGGCACTTCACGAAGGGCACCTGACCTTGATGCGGGCAGCTAAAGCTAAATGTGACGTCGTCATCGCTTCGGTTTTCGTCAATCCGACCCAGTTCGGCCCTAATGAAGACTATGATGCATATCCGCGCCGTTTTGATGAAGATTGCCAGAAACTGGAAAGTGTCGGCGTCGATGCCGTTTTCCATCCGGAACCCTCTGAAATGTATCCGCAGGGATACTGCACGTATGTCAATGTGGAAGGCGATATCACGCATAAACTCTGCGGTGCCCAGCGGCCGATTCATTTCCGGGGCGTCGCTACGGTCGTTACGAAATTGATGAATATTACCCGGGCTGATGAAGCTTTCTTCGGGCAGAAAGATGCCCAGCAGGTCGTCGTTGTCCGCCGTTTCGTCAGCGACCTCAACATACCGGTCCACATCAATATGGTACCGATTGTCCGCGAAGAAAGCGGTCTGGCACGGAGCTCGCGCAATGCTTATCTTTCGCCGGCAGAAAAACAGGCAGCCCTGGTCTTGTCCCGCAGCCTGCGTAAAGCCAAAGCCGCTTATGATGGCGGTGAAAAAGATGTGGAAACGCTGAAGTCCATCGTAACCCAGGAAATCCAGTCCGAACCGATGGCTTCTATCGACTATGTCGATTTATTCTCGTTCCCGGCTTTGGAACCGATTTCCACAGTCGATCAGGAAAGCTTGCTGGCCATTGCTGTCCGCATTGGCAAGACGCGCCTCATCGATAATATCATCATCGGTTAATGAATCTTCACATTTTCTTCACATTTCCTCCACATCTTTTTCGCACCTCTCTGGTATAGTATAATCATGAACAGAGGGGTACTACAAAGGAGGTCTTTATGATGAAGAAAAAAATCTTAGCCGGTTTGGCTGTTATTGCAGTTGTTGCCGGATTTTCCGCCTTTGCAGCCACACCAGCTGCTTCGGAAACGCCGTCATCGGCACCTTATGGACAGGGCTATACGTGTTATGATAATGGGTATTGCCCAGGCCCGCAGCAGGGTGCCTGCTATGATGGGCAGAGTAACTGCTATACGGACAATGGTTATTGCCAGGGGCCGCGCCGCGGCTGTCGGGCCAATACCCGCAACGGGTGTCAGGGCTGGCAGAATTGCCCGGCCTATGACGACCAGCGTTAAGCAGTTTAGCTAAAAGGGGGAAAAAATTATGGTAATGACTCATTACATGGAACTCTTGTCGCTCCATGAACCTTGGTTCTTGATTCTCTTCATGCTCGTACCGATGGTGCTGGCAGAAACGATTTTGGCATCTGATGTATTGTCACTGATTTATAGAGATCGCCGCAGCGAAAAATGGGATAGCCTCAAACATATTTGTGGCCTCGTCCTGGGCATTTTCTTTATCATTGTTACGGTGTACATCGTATCGTCTTATGTTCCGACGATTCAGTGGCGCGGCCCGATTGACTATATCTCTATCTGGGCTTATATCCTGGGCGTCATTCCGGCTGTCCTGGTATTGCTCCAGGAATTAGGGGTCATCTTCAAAGGACCGGATGAAACGTCCAAGCTTAAGAAACACCTGTGCCTCATGATCCTTTTCGTCCTGTTTACCCACTTGGCAATGGTATTCGGCATGGCCGACCCGCAGCTCGCCGGCTACGTTCCGCCGAAACAGAACATGCAGATGCAGATGAATGGCAATATGCCGATGGATCACAGTCAGATGAGTCATGACCAGATGAATGGTCAAATGAATGGGCAGATGAATAACAATAACGGCCAGATGGACCATAGCCAGATGGACCACAGCAAGATGTAGTTCAGCGGCTCGTAGGGGTGCCGTCGCACGAAGGTTTTTGCCATCGTGCGGCGGCCCCTTTTGCTTTATCGTTTTTAGTATGGAGTTTGTGGTTTGTAGAGATAAGTTTTAAATTTAAAAGCATTCACGGCAAACTACAGATTGCAAACGGCAAGCTTAATACTCAAAAAGAGGCTGTCTTAATGCGGCAGTCTCTTTTTTCATGCTATAATTGATATCATAGGAGGTGGAATTTTTGCGAACGAATTCGATTTTGATTGTCGACGATGATGAAAAACTTTGTGCTTTGCTGCAGTCTTATTTTGAGCAGGAGCAGTTCATCGTCTATGTAGCTCATGATGGCATGACGGCCCTGCATACGCTGCGGAACCAGAGACCGCAGATTATGCTTCTCGATTTGATGATGCCCGGCATGGACGGCTTTGAAGTCTGCCGCCGTATCCGGCAGTTCAGTGATATCCCGATTATTTTCTTGTCTGCCAAGGACGATGAGACAGACCGCTTAGTAGGACTCAATATGGGCGGCGATGATTATGTGACCAAGCCTTTCCACGTCAAGGAAGTCATCGCCCGCGTCTATAGCCTGCTGCGGCGGACCCGCGGTGAAGTGTTGCAGCAGACGACGTCGTATACGATACGGGACCTGACGATTGATAAGGAAAAATTTACGGTCCTGCGGGGGCAGCAGCCCATTGCGCTGACCCCGACGGAATTCAATCTCCTGGAAGTCTTGACGTCGGCACCGGACCGGGTGTTCAGCCGGATGCAGCTCGTGGATAAGGTACAGGGTGGCTATGGCTTTGAAGGATATGAACGGACAATCGACACGCATATCCGCAACCTGCGTAAAAAACTGGAACCGGATCCGGCCCATCCGACCTATATCCTGACCGTGTACGGCATTGGTTATAAGTTTGATGGAGGGACTCATGAAAAAAGCTGACAGCATCGTCATCCGCCTGACGGGAATGGTCTTTATCCTGATTTTCCTGACCATCGCTATTTTGCTTATTTTAGTCAATAATCAAATGGATAGTCATTTTTCCCAATACCTGAATAACATGTCCCAAATGATGGGAAACGGCCATCAGGGAATGGGGATGATGCACGGCATGATGCATGGGCCGGCAGAAGTTACGTATATATCTGCCGTCCATCGCTCGCTGTTATGGGTCGGCCTGGTCATGATTGCCGTCAGCGTCACGATCAGTTATTTTATCGTCCGGGAAATCATGCGCCCTTTGTCGGCCCTGACGGAAGCGGTCCAAAAGGTCAAAGCCGGTACGTATGGCCAGACTGTGCCTGTCGAGCGCCCGGATGAGGTTGGCGTCCTGACGGAGACCTTTAATGGCATGTCCGAAGAACTGGCCCGGAATGATAAAATGCGGCGCCGCTTGTTTGCCAATATTGCCCATGAATTGCGGACCCCGCTGGCCATCTTACAGGGAAATCTGGAAGGCATGATCGACGATGTCATCCCGACGGATAAGAAAGTCCTCCTGTCGATGGAAGACGAAACGCTGCGCATGGGCCGGCTCATCCAGGATTTGCGTGACTTGTCTTTAGCAGAAATCAATGAACTGACTCTCCATAAAGAGCCGTATGATATCAACATCCTGCTGGAACGGGCTGTGAGTATGCTCCAGCCTTTATGCGACGAAAAATCCCTGACCGTCCATTTGGACTTGGTCAGGGATTTACCGAAGGTATTCATTGATGTAGACCGTATCAATCAGGTCATTTACAATCTGCTGAACAATGCTATCCGCTATATCGAAGCCGGATGTTCGATTACGGTTTCGACGCTGGTCGTCACCGTACAGGGCCAGCCGTATGTACAGGTTCAGGTCGCCGATACTGGCAGTGGCATCGAACCGGAAGATTTACAGCATATTTTTCAGTATTTCTACCGCAGCGAAAAATCGCGGAGCCGCAAGAGCGGCGGCAGTGGTATCGGTCTGGCCCTGGCCCGGCAGTTCGTCCGCAGTCATGGCGGCAGGATATGGGCGGACAGCGAAGTCGGCAGGGGCACGACGTTTACTTTTATTTTACCAATTCATAACCAGCGTCGGCAATGACTTTGGCAAAGGCTTCCGTCGGGATGTCTTTGCTGGTCGTGACGTCGGCTTTTTTGCCTTCCAGGTCGACGGTGACAGCCGTGACGCCGTCCATGGCGGCTAATGCATCATGTACGTGTTTTTGGCAGTGCTGGCACATCATGCCTTCGATTTTCAATGTTTTTTCCATCGTTTCATCCTCTTCTTTCTTTGGTGTAGTAAGGTTTTGTAATGTATATCCGGCAGTGGTGATGACTTTTTTGAAGTCTTCTGCGGAGATAGCTTTATCAGCCGAGACATCGGCTTTCTGGCCATCGAGGTCGACGACGGCATCGGTGACGCCGTCCATGGCTTTCAGGACTTTCGTAACCGTAGCCACGCAGTGCTGGCACATCATGCCTTCGATGGACAGGGTATAGTGATACGGAGCCGGAGCCGCTGCGGCTTCAGGGGCCGGTTTTTGCGGAGCTGGCTGCGTTTCTTTCGGGATAGGGGCTTCTGCTGTCGATGTTTCACGTGAAACATGGGCGCTGTGCGTCGTCTTGAAGAAGCGCAGGCGCAGGGCGTTCATGCAGACCGTGAAGCTCGACAGGCTCATGGCGGCGGCGCCGATCATCGGATTGAGGCGGATGCCGAAGGCCGGATAGAGGACGCCCGCAGCCAGAGGGATGCAGATGACGTTATAGAAGAACGCCCAGAACAGGTTTTCTTTGATGTTCTTGATGACGGCCTTGCTCAGACGGATAGCGCTGACGGCATCGAGGAGGTCGCTGCGCATGAGGACGGCATCGGCACTTTCGATGGCGACGTCCGTGCCGGCACCGATGGCCATGCCTAAATCAGCTTTGGCCAGGGCCGGTGCATCGTTGATGCCGTCGCCGATCATGGCGACTTTATGGCCTTCGGCCTGGAGGGCGGCGATATGTTTTTCTTTATCCTGAGGAAGGACACCGGCAATGACCTGGGGAATGTGCAGGCGCTGGCGGATGGCTTCGGCTGTGCGCTGGTTGTCGCCTGTGAGCATGACGACGTTGATGCCCATTTTGGCAAAGTCGGCAATGGCTTCGGCGCTGGTCGCTTTTTCGACGTCGGCTACGGCGATGATGCCGATGATTTTCTTATCGTCAGCGAAGAGGAGCGGTGTCTTGCCGTCGTCGGCCAGGGTATTGAGGCTGGCTGTGATGGCTTTGGTATCGATATGCGCTTCGTCCATGAGGCGCGTATTGCCGGCATAATAGGTCTTGCCGTCGATGACGGCCTGGACGCCGCGGCCGAAGAGGGCTTTGAAATCGCTGGCCGTCCTGCCGGTCAGCTGATGGTCGCCGGCATAGGTGGTAATGGCTTCGGCCAAGGGATGTTCACTGCCTTTTTCCAGGGCTGCTGCGATGGCGACGAGGTCTTCTTTCGTGCCTTTCAGGGGTACGATATCCGTGACTTTCGGCCGGCCTTCGGTAATGGTGCCGGTCTTATCCATGACGACCGTGTCGATGGCATGGGCCGTTTCCAGGGCTTCGCCGGATTTGATGAGGATGCCGTTTTCAGCCCCTTTGCCAGTGCCGACCATGATGGCGACCGGCGTAGCCAGGCCCAGGGCGCACGGGCAGGAGATGACCAGGACGGAGATGGCCGTCGAGAAGGCGAATTCGGCGTCGACGCCCATGACAAAGTACCAGATGAGGCCGGTAATGATGGCGATGGTAATGACGGCCGGGACGAAGTAGCCTGAAATGGTATCGGCCATCTTGGCAATCGGCGCCTTGCTGGCACTGGCTTCATCGACGAGTTTGATGATCTGGCTGATCGTCGTATCGTCGCCGACGCGGCGGGCTGTGATGTGGATGAAGCCCGTTTTATTGATGGTCGCCGACGTGACTTTGTCGCCGACTTGTTTTTCTACCGGGATGCTTTCGCCGGTAATGGCGGCTTCGTCGACACTGGTCGTCCCTTCGGAGATGATGCCGTCAGCCGGGATGCTTTCGCCCGGACGGATGACGATTTCGTCGCCGACGACGAGGTCTTCGACGGGGATGACCGTTTCGACGCCGTTGCGCAGGACCGTGGCCTGTTTCGGTGCCAGGTCCATCAGTTTTTCGATAGCCGTACTGGTCTTGCCCTTGGCACGGGCTTCAAGGAACTTGCCGATGTCGATGAGGGTGACGATCATACCGGCTGATTCAAAGTACAGGTTGGTGCTGTACTGGGCGACGAGGGCCCAGTCGCCATGGCCCATGCCCCAGCTCATGCGGAAGATGGCGAAGACGCCGTACAGGGCAGCTGCCATGGAACCCATACCGACCAGGCTGTCCATGTTCGGGGCACCCTGGAAGAGGTTGCGGAAGCCGTTGACGTAGTACTTGCGGTTCAAGTACATGATGGGCAGGATCAATAAGAACTGGGTAAAGGCAAAGGTAATGGCATTTTCGTCGCCGTGGAAGATGTATTGGAAACTTTCCGGGACGGGGATGCCGAACCATTCATAGAACATGTGGTGC
Source organism: Megasphaera jansseni (assembly GCF_047974155.1). Lineage (NCBI taxonomy): Bacteria > Bacillati > Bacillota > Negativicutes > Veillonellales > Veillonellaceae > Megasphaera > Megasphaera jansseni. Next base: position 18,045 of record NZ_JBHYRR010000030.1, read on the forward strand.
ATGGCGATGTACATGACCGGGATCAGGAAGACGATGGACCAGATGAGGCGGTGCTTCATGGATTTCATTTCTTCCTTGGCTATATCAGAGGCGCTTTTTTGCGGGGCGCCGGCCTGTTTCTGGCTGCCGCCTTCGGCCGGGCTGGCACCATAGCCGGCGTCGACGACGGCCTGGATGATGTCTTGTTCGCTGACGACATTTTCATCGTAAGAGGCCTGCATACTGTTGGTCAGCAGATTGACGCTGGCCTTGTCGATGCCGTCCAGCTTATTGACGGCTTTTTCCACGCGGGCCGAGCAGGCGGAACAGCTCATGCCCGTAATGGTGAATTTTTCGTGCTTCAACGGACTCACTCCTTTATTTCATGAGTTTCTGCAGGGCACAGACGAGTTCATCGACGACTTCGTCCTTGCCTTCTCGGATGTCGTGGACGACGCAGGACTTGATGTGCTGGCCCAGGAGTTCCTTGTTGAAAGAATTCAGTGCTGACTGGATGGCACTGACTTGAGTCAGGATATCAATGCAGTAACGGTCGTCTTCGACCATCTTTCGCACACCCCGTACCTGCCCTTCAATGCGGTTCAGGCGGGAAATGAGCGATTTATACTCTTTGCCCTCTTTATTGCGATACTTATGTTTCTCCGTATCGCAGCAGGGACAGACTTTCTTTTCATCCATAATTGAGTTCTCCTTTCAATTAAATACCCCTAAGGGGTACATTGATATAATATACCGATATAGGGTATGTGTCAAGGGGGATTAAGTTGTTAGTGGCTCGTGGTTCGTGGTTCGTGGCGGCCTCATGGCCGCACCGTAGGGGCCGTCCTGTTAAGGCGGCCCGTTAGAAATCTGGGTGATTCTCCAAACCAACTGAATGTGAAATCGCATAATCCTGGGGCTGACGCCTCTACAGAAAAAGGACTTGTCGCATATGCGACAAGTCCTTTTTCTGTAAATTAAAAACCATCCACGAGCCACGAGCCACGAACCACGAGCCACTAAAAAAGGCGCTGTCTTCATGCGACAGCGCCTTTTTACCCTTATTTCAACAATGCTTTGACGGCTTCTGTTTCGTCCGTAGCGTTTTCGGTGCCGGAGATGATAGCACCCTGGACTACGATGCAGTCGAGGCCTTTGTCCTTGCGGACCTGTTCGACTTTGGAAACGACGTCTTTTTCAATGGGGACGATCAATTTATTTTCTAATTGGCTCAAGTTCTGAGCCAGTTCACGGCCGAGGTTCTGGCGTTCCTGGTCAGTTTTCATTTTCGGAGCTTTTTTAGCGAACTGTTCGTTAGCGTCTTTGACAGCAGCCTGCATCTGGGCGCTGACTTTCGGGAAATCCTTATGGGACTGTACCAATGTATCGAAGTTGACGACACCGACGCCGGAAGCAAAGGCCGACGAAGCAGCGACGAGGCTCATCATTCCCATAACGGCAAGGGATGCTAATTGTTTTTTCAGTTTCATAATGTATTCCTCCTGTGCCGCAGAGCGGCTGAATTACTCTTTCTTACTATATTCTATTCGTATATTATAACAAACTTACGGATAAAGTACAACCTGCACGGAATCAGGCTTTTTCATCGTTTTCATCGGCCTTGTCTTCATCGTCGTCGTGGATGTAGATATATTTATCCTTTTTCATCTTGTCGATGATTTCCGGAGCCATGGCGATGAGTTTTTCAAAGGCTGAAGCCTGATACCCGTCTTTCTTGATGGAGAACATTTCGACCCGGTCTCCTTTGATGACCAGGATGGCCGCCGGTTCCATCTTGGCACCGCCGCCGCTGCCGGCACTGCTGCGCCCGTTTTCCGTCTTGCCGTTGACGCCGCCGGACCCGAAGCCAAAGGTGACGTCGACGAAAGGCACCAGGATGGCGTCGCCGATGTGGACGGCCTGACCGACGACGGTTTCGACTTTGATCATTTCTTTGAAACTTTCAAAAATTTGTTCCAAGTTGTTCTTGATGTACGAGTTATCCATGTTGTTCCTCCTTGTTCACAGCGTGCCAATGAGCCCATAAACGGCGTACAGGCCGGGAGGCGGCAAAGGCGGCTGTAAACAGGAGCAGCACTGCCGGATATAGACGGCCCGAAGCACGGACGGTACAGTCATACTGTTCTTCTACGAAATTGAATTGTAAGTCTGTGACGCTTCCCGGACAGATGGCATAAAGCGCACCGGCCAGCATCCCTGTCTCATGTGGCTCAGGGAGGCCGATGATACCAGCCAGGGTGAAGCGGCGGATCTGGCCATGGCCGAGCAGGCGTGACAGCCAGGTAAAGAAAGCCGCTAAAAAGTCGGCATTGAAGATGTCAGCCAGGAACGGACGTATAGGCGGTTTCTTTTTTTTTGCTTCTTTCGCATCATCGGGTGCCGGGGCCTCCGGCCCTTCCTGGCGGAGCAGGTCTTCATACGTGAGGCGCTGACTTTCTTTTTCCAGCTCGTCCCAGGCTTTTTCTTCCTCTTCGGGTGTCGGGGGCGGCGTTTCGACAGACTCTTTCACGGCAGGGCTGCGCTTCCAGCATACATACAGTTCATGATGCGGTTCCTCTCCCAAGGTATAGGACCAGGACGCATCGGCTAATTTCCGGCCCCACTGGCCCTGGCCTTCGATGCGGAAGGGCGTTCCGATATGGACGGTAAGGGCATAGGAGATGGGCAGGCAGAGGATGAGCAGTATGCAGCTGAATAAAATGGCAAGGATGACGATGATCGCCATAAGACAGCCCCCTTTTGTGAAAATAATCCGTTACTTTTATTTATTCGATGAACTCGGGGCGATTTCCTCTTTTTTAGGCGTCTTGTTTTGCTTTTTCTTGTTTATTGAAAATGCAGTCTACATCTTCGGCACCGAAGCAGCGGGAACAGGAAATGCACAGGGCCGGTTCAGTATCGCCTGATTTCCAGCGGTTCGGCAGGTCCGGCTGGCGCAGATAGGGCCGGCTCATGGATACGAAGGCCAGATCGGTCGATTCCAGCGTGTCTTGGATGTCTTCGACGCTGCGGAAGCCGCCGACGACGCCGACATCGATCTTGCCTTTCAGCATGGCTGCAGCTTCTGCGGCATAGGCTTTGAAATACATCGGTTCCTTCGTGCGGCGGATAGCCCGGATCGGGCCCTTGCGCGGCAGGGACGACGTGTTGCCGCCGCTGACTTCGATGGCGTTGACACTGGCGTCGGCCAGCCAGGCCATGACCTGTTTGCTTTCTTCAAAGGTCAGGCTGCCGTCTTTCATGAAATCGGCACAGTTCAATTTGACCCAGATGGGATAGTCTGCGCCGACGGCCTGGCGCATGGCAGCGACACATTCCAAGAGGAAGCGGGCCCGGTTTTCCAGGCTGCCGCCGTAAGCGTCGGTGCGGGTATTGAAATGGGGAGACAAGAATTTGCTGGCCAGGTAGCCGTGAGCGCCGTGGAACTGGACGCCGTCGAAACCGGCGGCCTTGGCTCTGGCAGCAGCTTTGGCGACGGCTTCGGTCAATTCATGGATCTGGTCGACCGTCAGGGCCTGCGATTCCTGGGTCCACTTGCCGACCTTTTCCGTGACGCCGCTGGGGCTGAAGATGAAACGCGTTTCGCCTTCCGGCGTTTCCGGCAGGAGAATGGCTGAACCCATGACGACGAGCTGGGCGATGATCTTTCCGCCGTGCTGGTGGACGCGGGTTACGAAATGGGCAAGCGGTTCGATACAGCTGTCATCGTCGATACGGATCTGACGATGCTGGCGCGGTTCCATCTTGTTGGTAGCCATCATGCCCGTGATGATGATACCGGCACCCCCGTCAGCCAGGTTTTCATACATTTCGGCCAGCTTTTCTGTCGGAAGGCCGTAGTTCCCCATTCCTTCAAAGGTAGCAGAACGGACAAGGCGGCACTTCGCTTCAATACCGCCGATGTGACATGTATCAAATAACATGGTAGAAATCTCTCCTTGGTAATAAAAAATGAATTTCAGTTTATCCCGAATATTATACAATATTTGAGGAAATAAGCCAATGCATTGTTTTTTGAACCTTTTGGGAGTCCATTTAGCCACTAACCACTAACTGCTAGCCCCTAGCCCCTAACCCCTTAAAAAGGATTGTCGTCATGCGACAGCCCCTTTTTTGCTCCTTTTATAAAGAGCCGTGTTTATAGTTGGCTTCATTAAGTGACTATGATATAATGTAAGTGTTTGTTAATTTTACAATTCACGAAGGGATGTTGAATACATGGCTACAGCAATGGTAATCGGAACCCAATGGGGCGACGAAGGTAAAGGTAAGATTGTAGATTATTTGGCCCAGAAGGCCGATGTCGTCATCCGCTCCCAGGGTGGAAATAACGCCGGCCATACGGTCGTCGTCGACGATAAGTCCTTTGCACTGCGTCTCTTGCCGTCGGGTATCCTCTTTTCCGACAAAACTTGCATCATCGGCAGCGGCGTCGTTGTCAATCCGAAAGTTCTCCTTGAAGAAATCGAAGGCATGACCTCCAAAGGCGTGCAGATCAGCAAATTGGAAATTTCCACACGTGCGCATGTCATCATGCCGTATCATATCCGCATTGATGAAGAAGATGAAAAACTCAAGGGCGACGCTAAGATCGGTACGACGAAAAACGGTATCGGACCGTGCTATGCTGACAAAGTCAACCGCGTAGGCATCCGCATCGGCGACCTCATGGACCGCGATGTCTTTGCCAAGAAACTGCGCATCAATATGGACCTTAAAAACCGTCTCTTTGAAAAATATTATGGCTGCGAAGGCTTCGATTACGATGAAGTCCTCAAAGAATACCTCGGCTATGCCGACCAGATCCGCCAGTACGTCAAGGATACGAACTACTCGGCGAACCTCTATGTCAGTGAAGGCAAGAAAGTCCTCTTTGAAGGGGCACAGGCTGCTATGCTCGACCTCGACCATGGTACATATCCCTTCGTTACCAGCTCCAATCCGACAGCTGGCGGTGCCTGCACCGGCTCCGGCGTCGGCCCCCGCCGCATGGAAAATATCGTCGGCGTCGTCAAAGCCTATACGACCCGCGTCGGCGCTGGTCCGTTCCCGGCAGAACAGCTCAATGAAGTCGGTGAATACCTGCGCAATACAGGTCATGAATTCGGTACGGTTACCGGCCGTCCCCGCCGCTGCGGCTGGCTCGATACAGCTGTCGTCAAATATGCAGCTATGCTGAACAGCCTCGATTACCTGGCTATTACCCGCCTGGACATCCTCGATGGCCTGGATACCATTAAAATCTGCACGGGCTATAAATACAAGGGTCAGCTCTTGAAAGAATATCCGGCCAGCCTCGACGTCCTGGAAAACGTCGAACCGGTTTATGAAGAAATGCCGGGCTGGAAAACAGACATCTCGAAATGCAAATCCTATGATGAACTGCCGGAAGCTGCCCGCCACTATGTCGAACGCATCAGCGAACTCACGGGCGTTCCCCTGGGCATCGTCTCCGTCGGCCCGAACCGCAGTCAGACGATCATCCTCAAAAAGATTTTCTAAAAACAACTGAATTACACCATAATATGTGAAAGGAGCTGTCGCATCGCGACAGCTCCTTTCAAGTTGTTAGTGGCTAGTTAAAAAACAAATGCCACGAGCCACGAGCCAGTGGGCCGCTAACTGCTAACCCCTAACTGCTAACCCCTAGCCCCTGGCCCCTGGCCCTATTCCCCGCAATGGCCGGCCATGGCGCAGGCGCTGCAGGATCCGGAGCAGCCGCCGCCGATGAAGTTCAGGCCGATGACGCCGGTTACGGTTTTGCGCGGCATGAGCATGCCGCTGGGCAGGAGGGAGACGCCGATTTGTTCGGCGTGGACGGCCTGAGCGATGTTGGCCATCTGGCCGGCCGGCCAATCGCCGGTACCGGGATTCATGATCCAGGCGGCTTTGTAGCCTTTGTCGGCACCGGCTTCGTCGAGCATGTCGATGAGCTGTTTCGTATAGCCGGCTGTGGCGACGGCCAGGGCCGAGTCGAGAGACAGGCCGCGGGTGATTTCTTTATTCATGAACAAGGCATCGACTTCTTTTTCCAGGGCTTCGCCAAGGGTGACGGCATACATCAGGACGATGGCCGAATCTTCGATGCGCTGGCAGACCGTCTGGCTGTTGATGGTGAACGGGCTGTCGCAGAGGACCATGTGGGACGTGCTGTCATAGAAGCATTGCTGGCACGTAGCCTGGGGTTTGGCCAGTTCCATGACGCGCTGGCAGGCTTCATGGACAAAATCATCGGAAAGTTCAGCAGCTCCGCGCTGCAAGGCGTATTCTTTGACGCTGGCAGCGTCGATTTCCCGCAAGGGGTCAGTAAATGTAGGCATTTTTTACATCCTTTCTGAATTTGTACATTTGATTCTTATTATACCACAGAAATTGTTGAAAAAATCCATGAAATAGAGTCGATAAACATTTGATTAAATGTTAGATAGACGATATACTATAATATAGACTTTAAAAATAATTTTGGAAGAAATGAGGTGGACATGGTGGCAGTCGACGAGTCTCCTGCTGAAAGGGGCGCACCGGCAGAAATCGCCGTAGAATGTATCGTCCCCAATCCCCGGCAGCCGCGGCAGACCTTTGATGAACAAGGGCTGATCGCCTTAGCTGATTCAATCCGTCAGCATGGGCTTGTCCAGCCTGTCGTCGTCCAGAAGGCCGGTCCCGGCCGATACGAACTCATTGCCGGTGAGCGGCGGCTGCGGGCAGCGAAACGCTGCGGCCTGAAAACGGTCCCGGCTATCATCCGCAGTTATACGCCGGATGAAGCGGCCGAAATTGCCCTCATCGAGAATCTGCAGCGCCAGGATTTGGATGCCATTGAAGAAGGCATGGCCTATGAGCGGCTGATGAAAGACTTTGGCCTGACACAGGAACAGACGGCACAGAAAGTCGGCAAAAGCCGGTCCCACGTAGCCAATATGGTCCGCCTGCTGCAGCTTCCAGCCGACATTAAGGACTGGATTGCGGCTGGCCGCTTATCTATGGGGCAGGCCCGCCCTCTGTTGCAGCTGCCTTCTGCAAAGCTGCAGCGTGAAGCGGCCCTGTACATTGTGAAACATGAGCTGTCGGCCCGCAAGGCAGAAGCCCTGGTCCGCCATTTGATGAGCCAGGCGAAGCCCCGGCCGGAACCGGACGCCCACGTGGCCTGGCTGCAGGATCAGCTGAAGATGGCTTTGGGGACCGATGTGGCCATCCAGCTGGGAAAAGGCCGGAAAAAGGGGAAAATCGAGATTTCCTTTTCGTCAGAAGCAGAATTTGAACGGCTGCTGTCGATACTGACTGAAGAAAAAGAAGACACACCGGAGTCGCCTCTTTCTTCGTTTCACATATAATATTTTTGCATATTCATGTTCATGGGAGGAAAGAAATGCTGAATGTCGATATGCAGGCTGCCACGATGGCGCTTGCCGGTATTGGCGGGTTGATTTTATTGCTCTTGCTCGTCTATATCGTCATTTTACACAAAAAAATCAGAAAATTAGAAACGAATTACACCTTTTTTATGCAGGACGAAACGGGAGCCAGCGTCGAAGCGAAGCTGCGTGACGATGTCGATAAGCTGCATAACCTGCAGGGGACGCTCGATATGATCCACCAGACGCAGAAGGACATTATGGCTGTCCAGAATCACTGTTTCCGTAAAATCGGGTTCGTTAAATATAATGCCTTTGACAATATCGGCAACAATCTGAGTTTTGCCTTTACTGTCCTCGACGGGAAAAACGACGGCTTCTGTCTTTCCAGCGTCTATGGGCGCAATGAATCGCGTATTTTTGCCAAACCGATCGTAGAAGGCAAGTGTCTCTATGGCATGAGTGAAGAAGAAAGGGAAAGCCTGGACAACGCATTGAATTACAGCGGTGACATGCAGGCTGTTCAGAAGGATCTGGAAGAATAACAAAGAGGGGAAAAGTGTGAAGATCCACATCAAGATATATCCATGGATGCGCAACCTGCAATCATGGTGCCAACGCATAAAGGCCTGGGAAACACCGGCGTGGTGGCCGTCGTTCCTGAAAACGGACCGGACGGAGCCCTTGGTAGTGACACCGGCACAATATAAGAAACTCGTCCGCGGCTGTGCTGTCGCAGTGGTCGTCATTGTAATCGCTGCAGGCATCGGCATTTACGAGTTCGTTTCGCTTCAGCAGGCCAAGGCCCAGGAAGCACTGCACGAACAACAGCTGGAATTGATGCGCGAAAAGACGACGTCGCTCCAGGAAAAGATGGATAAAATGGATTCTCTGGATCAGGAGCTGCGGCAAATGGTCAAGGGATCGGGGGCTGGTGACAGCCCAAAAGGTGACGGTGGCGTAGCAGGGGGACAAAAGAAATCTCCGGACCTTTCTCATGCCAGCTACAATGACCTGTTATTAGCCACCTCCCGCTTGGAAACCCGCAGTAACGCCCGTATCATCAGCTTCATCACGTTGAAGACGGTTTTGAGCGATACGGCAGGCGAACAGGTTCGGCAAATGCAGCAGATTACGCATAAATATCAGGGCGGTGCCTTGGGTGGCGGAAACAACGGCGATGCCAGCAGCACGTCGACGACGCCTTCTATCTGGCCCGTCAGCGGGACGGTCACGTCTAACTTCGGTTATCGTGGCAATCCCATTGGCGGTGGTTCTGGCTTCCATGAAGGTATCGACATCGGCGTCGACTACGGGACGCCGGTCCGGGCAACGGCAGCCGGGAAAGTCACTATGGCCGGCTGGGTCGATGGCTATGGCAACCTCGTCGAAATCGACCATGGCAACGGCTTCGTTACCCGCTATGGCCATAACTCCATGCTCTTAGTTACGGTAGGACAGGAAGTACGGGCTGGCTCGATCATTTCGCTGGCTGGCAGTACCGGCCGCAGTACAGGGCCGCACGTCCATTACGAAGTCCGCGTCAATGGCTCCCCGACCAACCCGCTGCTGTTCCTGCCGTAGGGGGATTAGCATATAAGGGGAGTTGCCATTATGCAAGACCAGTTAAACTTAAAAGTTTATCGTTCGTAGTTCATCGTTCATCGTGTTAGGTTGATATTTTTAATTCCGTGCGACAAACGCTGAACGACCTGCGACGAACTAAAAAGGGACTGTCGCACAAGGGCTTTTTGCCACCATGCGCGGTCCCTTTTGCTTTAAATTTAAAACCGTCCGCTAACCCCTAGCCACTAATTACTAACCACTTAAATGGGGCTGGCGCATCTGCGACAGCCCCGCTTTTACTATCCCCCAGGAAGGAGGCTTTTTTATGAAGAGAAACATGCAGATACTGGTCTTTTGTATGCTTTTTATGGCTTTTTTCCTGAGCGGATGCAGTCTGACTCCGACGAATACAGGGGTCCTTATCGGAACGAACCTGGCCTTGAGCGGCAAGGGGATGTCCTATTCGACGTCGACGGAACGGGGTATCGAACTGGCCAAGGATATGGTCAATGACCGGGGCGGCCTCTTGGGCAAGCCCGTCCAGCTGGTATCTGTCGATAACCATGGCAAACCGGAAGATGCCGTAGCCGCTATCCAGCAGCTCACGGTGCGCCACGTATCGGCCATCATCGGACCGGACCTGGCCGATTGTACGCGGGCAGTCATCCCCAATGTGGAAGCCGTGAAAATCCCTCTCATCAGTCCGGCCTGCACGCAGCCGGACATCACCGTCGATGCTCAGTCCCATGAGGTGTACCGCTATGTTTTCCGCGCTGCTTATATCGATGCCTCCCAGGGGCGGGCCATGGCCGACTACGCGCTGAAACAGCTCCATGTCACGCGGGCGGCTGTCTTTTATTATCCTGACAAGATGTATGCCCAGGGCCTGGCCGAATATTTCCGCAGTGCCTTTGCCGCCAGCGGCGGTGACGTCCCCATCTATATTCCTGTAGAAAATGTGCAGGACCTGACCAAATACCTGACCTTGTTGCAGCGGGAACAAGTCGATGTTATCTATCTGCCCGGGTATGATGACTGGACGATACCGGCTATTGAACTGCTGCGCAGTCATGGTATTTCCCAGCCGCTTTTAGGCCCGGATGGATGGAATGGGCCCAAGATGAAACGGGACGTCGACCCGGCCTATTTGACACAGGTCTACTATACGGACCATTATGCCGGCCACGATGCGACGGATGCGGCCAAGCGCTTTTCCCAGGCTTATTATGAAAAGTACGGGGAATGGCCGGACAGCTATGCCGCTCTGGGCTATGACGCTTTCATGATGACAGCCGATGCCATTGAACGCTGCCAGTCGGCTGAAGCGGCCGATGTGGCCAGGGAACTAGTGAAGACCATCGATTACGACGGCGCGACGGGGACCATTTCCCTCGATGCCAATCACGATGCCATTAAAGATGTCTTCATCATGACCTTTAAGGACGGCCAGCCGGAACTGGCGGCGACGATTCCCGCAGACCATCAGACACAGTAAGGCAGATACTTCGCCATGGCCTGGCGCCGTGCCTTCCAGTCGGGCATGCGGATAGTCATGGCGTCATAGAAATGACGGGAATGGTTCGGCTGGAGAAAGTGACAGAGCTCGTGGAGCATGACGTGGTCGATGATGGCTTCGGGCATGATGGCCAGATAGGTGTTCATAGTGATGATGCCCTTGAGGGGCATACAGGACCCCCAGCGCGACCGCATGACCCGCTGCTTCAGGATCGGATCGGGCAGGCCCTGATCGATGAATAGCGGCTGCATCCGGGCTAAACTGGCAGGAAAGAGTTTCTTTCCCAAGGCTTGCAGCAGTTTGTGATAGAGTTTTTGTCTCATGGCCAGGGTATCGTCGGCCAGTTCCATGAAGACCGTCTGTCCGCTGCGGCGGATGCTGTTGTGCAGGCCCAGGCGGACATCGAGCGTATAGGGCTGGCCGGCCAGATAGAGCGTGTCGCCGTCGCTGAGGGTCAGCATGGGGAACTTTTGCTGTCGTTCCTGCATCTCTGCGAGGGCCCGGATGATGAAGTCCGTCTTTTTTTCTAGAAAGTCCTGGATATAAGCCCAGGGTACACGGGACGGTGCCGACAGGTACAGCGTGCCGTCGCTGCGGACGTGAAGATTGATGTTTTTCACTTTCTTGCGGACCAGGATGACCGGGAAGGTCCGGCCCTGGGCCGTGAACTGGTGTTGTTCGCTCGTCATGGGAATACCTCGCAGAAATAAGATTTGTAGCTATTGTAAATAGAATTCGTCCATTTGTCAAAAAGGAAGGTAGATTATGCTCGATTTTACGGCCATTGACTTTGAAACGGCTAATAAATACGCCAACAGCGCCTGCTCCCTGGCGGCCGTCACCATGAACGATGACTGCTGTGTCAAAGAAGGCTATACCCTCATCCGCCCGCCTTTCATGGTCTTTGACCCGGGCAATATCCAAATCCACGGCATCACGCCGGACCAGGTCGCCCATAAACCGAAGTTCGATGCCCTGTGGGACCGCATCCGCCCTCATCTGGAAGGCCGTATCCTGGTGGCTCACTATGCCGTTTTCGATACACGGGTCCTGCGCAGCCTGCTGAAGACGTATCACCTGGAAAAGCCCCAGGCGTCCTATGCCTGCACGGTAGAAATCTCCCGCCGCGTCTGGCCGGACCTGCCCAATCATAAACTGGACACCGTCGCCGGTTACCTGGGCTATTCTTTCCATCACCACCAGGCCCTGGACGACGCCCGCGCCTGTGCGCATATCGTCCTCAAAGCCGCGGAAACCATCGGCGCTTCCTCCATGGAAGAACTCCTCGACGCGACACACCTCAAGTTGAAGACCTTGTGATAAAGTTTGTAGTATGGAGTCTGTAGTAATATGGAATCTGTAGGGGCCGTCCCAAAGGGCGGCCCGTCTGTCATGATGGCAGAAAGTCTCACATACTATTGACTAGTCAATTTAGACGTGTTATGATATATCCTGTCAACAAATTTGACTAGTCAATTATAAAAGGAGCGATTGCATTGATAAAAGAAAGATTATGGACTCGTGATTTTATTGCTTTGGTCCTGACGAATGGCTTTTTATTTGCTGGTTTTCATTTTCTCTTGCCGACGATTACCCTGTATGCGGCTGGGTTGGGGGCTACGGGCGGAGAAATCGGCCTCATCGGCGGTATCTTTGGCTATTCGGCCATCTGTATCCGCTTGTTCACTGATACGGGTGTCCATTATTTGGGGAAGAAGAAATGCCTTTACCTGGGGCTGGCCCTTTCCATTTTAGCGACCTTGTCGTATTATATATTTAGCAGTATCCACGCCATCATTGCAGCCCGTATCCTGCACGGATTCGGTTTCGGTCTGAGCACGACCTTTGCTGCTGCTATCGTTGCCGATGTCATTCCGGCCAGCCGCCGTGGCGAAGGGATTGGCTATTTCGGCATGGGCAGCACGGTCATGATGGCCCTGGCTCCGGCTGTCGGCTTATTTTTGCTCAACGAAGTCAGCCCGTCGGCACTGTTCTTTTCGTCGGCTGCGGTTTCCTTCCTGGCTGTCCTGGCCGGGATGTTCTGCAAATCTGGCAAGAAAGTCCGCCGTGTAGAAGTGACGGAAAAGGCTTCTCTGCGCGACCGCATCTGTGAAACGGGTACAGGCCTTCCTGCTATTTTGACGATTTTCTTCGGCGCCGCCTATGGCAGTGTCAATACGTATATCGCCATGATGGCTTCTGAAGCCCATATTGAAAATGCCGGCCTGTTCTTTATCGTTGGGACGCTGTTCGTCTTCATTTCCCGTCCCTTTGGCGGCCGCCTCCTCGATGCGAAAGGTCCTTTTGCCGTCGTCATGCCTGGGTCTGTCTTGTATTTGATCGGCTTATTGCTCATCATAGCATCTCATTCGCTGATGGTATTATTGGCAGCTTCTGTCTTTTATGGTTTAGGTGCCGGCCTGCTGCTTCCGGCCTTGCTGACGTGGATTTTGAATATGGTTCGCCCGGAACGGCGCAGTTCTGCCAGCGCAACCTTCTATAATATGCTTGATATCGGCACCAGCACGGGCCTCCTCGTCTTGGGCATCGTTGCCGGCATGGTAGGCTATCGGAACATGTACTGGAGCGTCATGGCCCTTATGCTTTGTTTTGCCGTCCTCTTCATGTTCTGCCATTACCGCTATGGCAGTGATGTTATGGTCAGCCAGAAAGCGGGGAAAGGAGCTGTCGCCGATATCCATAAGAATTGAGAGGTACTATGATGGATATACGAGACCGGCAAGATGATGAACTGATACGACAATTATTCTGTACGACCCGGATTTTTTCCCGGACTTTAAACGGCTGTGTCGCGCCTTTGGGCATTCACAGCTCGGAATGGATGGTCCTGAATTTCATCCATTTAAACGACGGCATTGCCCAGGCTGATTTAATCCGCTATTTCAAGGTGGAAGCGGCTGCGATTACGCGCACCCTCAGCCGTTTGGAAAAGAAAGGCCTGATTTGCCGTCACCCGTTGGAAAAGGGACGGGGCAAGTATATCGAATTGACCGAAGCCGGCCTGGCTTTGTTTGCCCAGGTGGAACCTTTTGTGACAGCCCACCGGAGACAGGCACTGCAAGGCTTGTCGACAGAGGAACGCCAACAGTTATTGACCTTGTGTGCGAAAATACAAACAGCCTTAGAGGGGAAATAGTATATGTTTTTATCATATAGAGGGTATACCTATACTGATTTCCCATAGATAGCTTACAAATTGCCCACATATGCGTATAATTAAATCAAGATATTACCTATGCTGAAAGGAGATTTTACAAATGAAAATTGTCTTGTTGGAATCGTTAGGTATCAGCCAGGAATTACTTGATTCGTATGTGAAACCTTTGAAAGAAAAGGGCTATGAATTCGCTGCGTATGAACGCAATGATGATCCGGCCGTCCAGATTGAAGAAGCCAAGGACGCCGATATCCTCATCATCGCCAACATGCCTCTCAAAGCCGAAGTCATCAACGCCTGCCCGAATCTGAAGTACATCGACGTCGCCTTTACCGGTGTCGACCACGTCGCCCTCGATGCTGCCAAAGCCAAAGGCATTAAAGTCAGCAATGCATCGGGCTATTCGACCGTTGCCGTCGCTGAATTGACCATCGCTATGATGCTCGATTTGCTCCGCCGCGTACCTCAGGTCGATGCAGCCTGCCGGGCTGGCGGCACAAAAGCCGGCCTCGTCGGCAATGAACTGGAAGGCAAGACAGTCGCCCTCGTCGGTACTGGCCACATCGGCCATCGCGTTGCCGAACTGGTCCATGCCTTTGGGGCCAAGGTCATCGCCTACAACGGCTTCTCTCATAAAGCCGATACGGAACTGATTAAATACCTGCCTATGAAAGAAATGATGGAACAGGCCGATATCGTCAGCCTCCATTGCCCGGTTACGGACAAATCGAAGGGCCTGATCAATAAAGAAACCTTGTCGTACATGAAACCGACGGCCTTCCTCATCAACGAAGCCCGCGGCCCGGTCGTCGTATCCCAGGATTTGGCTGATGCCCTGAACAGCGGTAAAATCGCCGGTGCCGGCATCGACGTCTTTGAAAATGAACCGCCTCTCGATACCAATCATCCGCTGCTCCATTCCAAGAACACCATCGTCACACCGCACGTCGCCTTTGCTACGGCAGAATCCATGGCCAAACGCGCCGTCATCGTCTTTGACAACATCGACGCTTACTTAGCCGGAAATCAGAAGAACATCATTTTATAATGATATAGGGCTTGCTCGGTAGCAAGCCCGCAGACCGCAGTTCGTGAGGGACCACGCATGAAGGTTTTGACCATCATACGTGGTCCCTTTTTGCCTTAATATTTCAAACCATCTACTAACCCCTAGCCACTAACCACTTTAAAGGGCTTGTGTCGTGCGACAAGCCCTTGCTTTTATGCAGAAAAATCATGGGTTCAATTTTGCCTATTCCACTTATTCAAATCACAACACGATATCTTGCTTAACGGATACTAGTATGGTAGTATGTAACTGCGAAAAGAAATAAAAGAAACATCAACGAAAGCAAATATTTTATAATTAGTTTATAATTGGAGGATTGCCTTATGAGAATGACCTTCCGTTGGTACGGAGAGAAAGATGACAAAATTACCTTGCAGCAGATTGACCAGATTCCGGGTATGGACGGAATTGTCGGTGCCTTGTTCGACATTCCTGTCGGCGAAGTATGGCCGGTAGAACCGTTGCTGCACATCAAACAGCAGGCTGAAGCGAACAACCTGGTCTTCAAGGATCTGGAAAGCATCAACGTCCATGAAGACATCAAATTGGGTCTGCCCAGCCGTGACCAGTATATTGAAAACTACATCACGTCCTTGCGCAATGCCGCCAAAGCCGGCATCCAGATGGTCTGCTATAATTTCATGCCCGTCTTCGACTGGACTCGGACGGACCTGGCCAAACCCCTTTATGATGGCTCGACGGTATTGGCTTATGACTATCATCTCATCGCCGGCAAGACGCCGCAGGACATGGCCCGGGAAATCCTCGACAACAGCAATGGCTTCGTCCTTCCTGGCTGGGAACCGGAACGGTTGAAAGAATTGTCGCACTTGTTTGAACAGTATGAAGGTATGGATGAAGACGGCCTGCGCAAGAACCTGGAATATTTCCTCAAAGCCATCGTCCCCGTCGCCGAAGAAGTCGGCATCAAGATGGCCATTCATCCTGATGATCCGCCGATTTCCGTCTTTGGCCTGCCGCGCATCGTCAAAAATGAAGACGACCTCGATAAAATCGCAGCTATGGTCGATAGCCCGAGCAACGGCTTCACCATTTGCACCGGTTCCCTTGGCTCGAACCGTCAGAACGACATTCCCCACATTATCCGCAAATTCGGGAAAATGAACCGCGTCAACTTCTTGCATATCCGCAACATCCAGGTCCATGAACCGTGGGTCTTCAACGAAGTCGCTCATAAATCGCAGATTGGCAACCTCGATATGTACGAAATCGTCAAAGCAGCCTATGACATCGGATTCGACGGACCTATCCGTCCTGACCACGGCCGCATGATCTGGGGCGAAGAAGGCCGTCCGGGCTATGGCCTCTACGACCGGGCCCTCGGTGCCAACTATATTTGTGGCTTATGGGATGCGATTAACCGCACGTGCGGACAGTTATGAAAAGGGGGAAGTTATGATGTTGCATTTGAATCGGCAAAGCTTGAAACAGAACCGTGCTGAATGGGAAAAAGCAGGTATCACTCTTTATTCTTATGATGATAAAGCGGTACAGGAAGCTACTCAGCAGACTCCTCAGTGGGTCCATTTTGGCGGCGGTAATATTTTCCGTGCCTTTATTGCAGCTCTTCAACAGCACCTATTAAATAAAGGTCTGGCTAAGACCGGTATCATCACGGCTGAAACGTATGATGAAGAAGTCATCGAAAAGGTCTATCGTCCTTTCGATAATTTGAGTTTGGCCGTTACCATGTATGCTGATGGCCGCTTTGAAAAAGAAGTTATTGGTTCGGTTATGGAATCTGTCGTTTGCCGCCCGGATTTTAAAGCAGATTGGCAACGCTTGAAAGACATTTTTACCAATCCCTCCTTACAGGTCGCCAGCTTCACGATTACTGAAAAAGGCTATAAATTGAAGGATTATGCAGGCAACTTCTTCCCGGCTGTGGCCGAAGACATGAAGAAAGGACCGGAACAGGCGACCAGTTCCATGGGCTGCATCGCTGCCCTGGCTTATGCCCGCTATCAGGCTGGTGCCTATCCCTTCGCGTTCCTGAGCCTCGATAACTGCTCTCACAATGGCGATAAAATTAAAGAAGCCGTTTTGACCTTTGCTGATGAATGGGCAGCCAATGGCGTTGCTGACAAAGGCTTCGTCGATTATGTCAATGATCCGCAGAAGGTCACCTTCCCGTGGAGTATGATTGATAAAATTACACCGCGGTCTTCGGAAAAAGTCCAGCATTATCTCAAAGAACTGGGTTTTGGCGATACGGAATTGATTCACACAGAAAAAGGGACCTATGCAGCCTTTGTCAATGCCGAAAACGCACAGTATCTTGTTATTGAAGACACATTCCCCAATGGTCGTCCAGCTCTGGAACAGGCCGGCGTCATCTTTACCGACCGCGATACTGTCGATAAAGTAGAACGCATGAAGGTATGCACCTGCCTCAACCCTCTGCACACGGCTATGGCCGTATATGGATGCCTGTTAGGCTACACGCTCATTGCTGATGAAATGAAAGATCCGCAGATTAAAGGGCTTATCGAAAAAATTGGCTATCAGGAAGGACTGCCGGTTGTAACGAATCCAGGCGTCCTCAACCCGGAAGACTTCATTAAGGAAGTCCTTGAACAGCGTCTGACCAATGGGAATCTGCCAGATACGCCGCAGCGGATTGCTTCAGATACATCGCAAAAAGTCGGCATTCGCTTTGGTGAAACCATCAAGGCTTACGGCGATAAAGCCAAAGATTTGAAATATATCCCCTTAGCGATCGCAGGCTGGTGCCGTTATTTGTTAGCTGTCGATGACGAAGGCAAACCCTTTGAACTGAGCCCGGACCCCTTGCTGAAAGACTTGCAGGCTGCCTTAGAAGGCATTACCCTGGGGAATCCTGATTCGGCCAAAGGCAAATTGAAATCCATCTTAGCCAACAAAGACATCTTTGGCAGTGACCTCTATGAAGTCGGCCTGGGCGAAAAAATTGAAGGCTACTTTGATGAACTCATTGCCGGTCCCCATGCCGTTCGGAATACGTTAGTTAAGTACGTAAAGTAAATTGGGTATTTACCTAAATCTATATATTTTTTCTTAGGAGGAATGTATGATGAAAGCTGTTGTTGTGGAAAAACCGGAAAAGATTACTGTTGTTGAACGGGATATACCTGAAATTACGGATAATCAAGTTTTGTTGAAGGTTAAAGCTGCTGGAATTTGTGGTTCTGATGTGGGCATTTACCATGGAAAAAATGCCTTTGCTACCTATCCCCGTGTAGTTGGCCATGAATTTGTTGGGGAAGTCGTTAAAGTCGGAAGTAAGGTCACCAATGCCGTGGTTGGCGATCATATTGCCGTGGATCCCGTTGTTTCTTGTGGTCATTGCTATGCTTGCAAAATTAATCGGCATAATGTCTGCAAATCGTTAGAAGTTATGGGCGTACATCGTGATGGTGGATATCAGGAATATGTAGCTGTTGATCAAGAACAATTAAATCAGTTGCCTAAGGATATTCCTTGGGAAATTGCAGCGACTGTAGAACCATTTTCTATTGGCGCACAAGTAGCACATAGAGGGCGTTTGACAGGTGATGATACTGTGCTCATCTGTGGTGCGGGTCCTATTGGTTTGATTATTTTGCAAGTCGCAAAGATGAAAGGTGCTAAAGTTGCCATTTTAGATATTGTTGAAAGCCGTCTGAAAAAAGCAAAGGAATTAGGGGCTGATATGGTTGTCAATGGTAAAGAAACAGATATCGTAGATGCCATGAAATCGTTTACTAATGGCGATGGCTTCAATTTAATCTATGAAGCTACAGGTAACGTTAATATTCTTCAGACGTGTATTCAAAAATTGCCGAGTCAAGCTGGCCGTGTTGTGGTTTTAGGCTTTTCTACTGTTGAATTTCCTATCCGTCAAGTAGATATTATGAGCAAAGAATTAGAAATTATTGGTACACGTCTTAACAATCATCGATTCCCGGAAGTTATCAGCTGGTTTAAAGATAAAAAAGTCGATCCTAAGTCAATTGTCACCAATACATTCCATTTCACGGAAGCGGATAAGGCTTTTAAATATAATGATGAAAACCCTGATAAGGTTTTGAAGATTGTACTTACTTTTTAGATTTTAAAACATACTAGTATGTTAGTACTCTAGAAAGGCGGGATGCCAAGTGAGCCAAACTAATTCTTATCAAATTGAAACTAAAGAAATGGTAAAAGTTGCAGCTAGTGGCTGGTTAGGCACAGCTATGGAATTTATGGATTTCCAGCTATATTCTTTAGCAGCAGCTATCGTTTTTAATGAAATCTTTTTCCCGAATACCGATCCTTCCATGGGCTTGATTATGGCCATGGGGACTTATGGTGCTGGCTATGTAGCTAGATTAGTTGGTGCATTTGTTTTTGGTCATATTGGGGATAAGATGGGGCGTCGAACGGTCCTATTTGTTACTATTACCCTGATGGGGTTAGCCTCTACTATGATTGGTTTCTTGCCAACTTATGAAGAAGTCGGCGTTTTAGCACCTATTGGCTTAGTTATTTTACGTATTGTCCAAGGGTTAGGTGCAGGTGCCGAAATTAGTGGTGCTGGTGTTATGGTAACTGAGTTCTGCGAAAAGAAAAATCGAGGCCTCATCGCTAGTTTGGTTTGCTTAGGTACCTCTTCTGGTACATTGTGTGCAAATTTAATTTGGACTATTATTTTGACTATGATGGATAAACAGGAAGTCATTGCTTGGGGATGGAGAATTCCGTTCTATGCGTCCTTTGTAGTCATGATTGCAGCTATTTTGATTCGGTTGTTTGTTAAAGAAAGTCCTGTCATGGCAGCTAAGAAAAAGCTGTTAGAAGAAGAACGTGAAAAACAGCTTGCTGGAGATGTTCCTGTACGTCAAGAACAGAAAAAAGGTAAGAAGAGTTTTATTGTTGCTTTGGCCTTGCGTTTTGGTCAGGCAGGTAACAGCGGACTTATGCAAACATACTTAGCTGGTTTTATTGTTACTGTCTTAGCGATGCAGAAAACAGTTGCAACAGAGGCTAATATTATTTCTTCTTTTGTTTCTTTCTTGACCATTCCTTTTGTTGGCTGGCTGGGTGACAAGATTGGTCGTCGCAAAATGTATATGATTTTGTCATTGGCTACGGCTATCTATGCCATTCCTATGATGTTGTTGTTTGAAACAAAAGACCCGGTTATTTTAACTATTGCCATGGTTATTGGCTTGAATGTAGGCGTACAAGGGTTATTCGCTTTAGAAAACGTTACAATGGCTGAATTATTTGGTGCACGTCATCGCGTTACGGCGGTATCTTTGGCAAAAGAAATTGCTGGGTTAGTTGCTACCGGTTTTGGTCCTATCATTGCTGCAGCAGCTGTCACGGCTATGATGGGTAGCTGGATTCCTTTAGCTGTCATGATTATTGTTTTCTCACTTTCTAGTTTCTTTGGAGCATATGTTTCTGAGGATACAACGGGACGAGATCTTAATGAATTGGATGATGCTATGTAATTAATAAATAACAAAACAAATGAGTATGATGCCACTGCGTTGTACTCATTTGTTTTGTTCATGGTGAAATGAGGATGTTTATATGAGTAAAGTGCTTACTATCGGCGAAGCCATGGGCTTGCTGATTGCTGAAGAAATAGGACCGCTGGAAAAGGTGGAACATTTTTCCCGCCATGTCTGCGGGGCCGAACTGAATTATGCCGTCGGCATGGCCCGGCTGGGCAACGACGTGTCGTATATTTCCAAGGTCGGCGTCGACCCCTTCGGGAAATGCATCTGCAATTTCCTCAAGGCCAATGGCATCCATGACGATTATGTCTGGAGCGATGACGACCATATGACGGGGTTCCAGATGAAGGAAAAGGTCCTGGAAGGGGACCCGACGGTAGCCAATATCCGCAAGCATACGGCCTTTTCCCACTTCCAGCCGGCGGACCTCTCCGGTATCGACTGGACCGGCGTCGACCACCTGCATGTCACAGGGATTCCCCTGGCCCTGTCGGAATCGTGCCGGGAAACGATTTATACGCTGATGATGCGGGCTCACGGCAAGGGTGTGCGCATTTCCTTTGACCCGAATCTGCGGCCTATGCTCTGGAAGTCCCAGGAAATCATGGCCCGTGTCATCAACGACGCGGCTCAGTACGCCGACATCGTCATGCCCGGCCTTAACGAAGGCCGGATTCTGACGGGGATGGATAATGAAAAGGATATTGCCGGTTATTATTTGCAGCGCGGCGTCCAAACGGTCGTCATCAAGATGGGCGGCAGCCATGGGACCTATATCTGCACGGCGGACGGCCAGGAATACCGCGTGCCCAGCTATCACGTCGACCACATCGTCGATACGGTCGGCGCCGGCGACGGCTTTGCCGTCGGATTTACCAGCGCCATCCTGGACGGCCTGAGCCTGGAAGATGCTGCCCGCCGTGGCGCTGCCATCGGGGCCATGGCCATCCAGGTTGCCGGCGATAACGAAGGCTTGCCGACGCGGGACCAGCTGGAAGCCTTTCAACGGAACGCATGATGTTGTTTGTAGGATTCCCACAAACGGGCCGCCCTTTGGGACGGTCCCTACGTGCGGTCCTATGGGACCGCTGCGGCCTGCGACCTGCGTTAATGACACCTGTATCAATCCGCATGATTGGTGCAAAACGGCCCCATTAACCGCGAATAGGACATGGCCGATCGGTGTGGAACGGACGCCCCACGTGGACGCCCCTACGATGGCGGTCCCAAAGGACCGCTGCGGCCTGCGACCTGCGTTAATGACACCTGCATC
>NZ_JBHYRR010000030.1:39587-40797 GCF_047974155.1 Megasphaera jansseni
CGGCCCCATTAACCGCGAATAGGACATGGCCGATCGGTGTGGAACGGGCGCCCCACGTGGACGCCCCTACGATGGCGGTCCCAAAGGACCGCTGCGGCCTGCGACCTGCGTTAATGACACCTGCATCAATCCGCATGATTGGTGCAAAACGGCCCCGTTAACCGTGAATAGGACATGGCCGATCGGTGTGGAACGGGCGCCCCACGTGGACGCCCCTACGATGGCGGGCCCAAAGGACCGCTGCGGCCTGCGACCTGCGACCTGCGGCCTGCGACCTGCGGCCTGCGATTATTTATGAACACAAAGGAGAAACAATCATGGATAAATTAGATGTTGTCAAGAAGATTCAGGAAATTGGTGTCGTCGCCGTCGTCCGCGGCAACAGCCCGGAAGAAGCTATCATGATGTCTGAAGCCTGCATCAAAGGCGGCGTCACGGCCATTGAACTGGCTTTCACGACGCCGCGGGCTCATGAAGTCATCACGGCTCTTTCCAAGAAGTATGCCGACAATCCCGACGTCCTCATCGGCGCCGGTACGGTCCTCGATGCCATTACGGCCCGCATCGCCATCCTCGATGGCGCTCAGTTCATCGTATCGCCGGCTTTGGACGTAGAAACGATCAAGCTCTGCAACCGCTACCGCGTGGCTGTCATGCCGGGGACGACGACCCTCAACGGCGTCATTACGGCCCTGGAATACGGCGCCGACGTCGTCAAGATTTTCCCTGGGGAAATCCTGGGCATGAAAGCCATCAAGGCCATCCACGGTCCTTTGCCGCAGGCTCCGCTCATGCCGACCGGTGGCGTCAATGTAGAAAACGCCGGTGACTGGATCAAAGTCGGCTGTGTCGCCGTCGGTGCCGGCGGTGCCCTCACCGGCGGTGGTAAGACGGCCGATGAAATCACAGAAACGGCCAAGAAATTCATCGCCGCCGTCCAGGTTGCCCGGAAGTAAAAATTTGATGAAAGGCTCTCCTCATAGGAGAGCTGGCCGCCGAAGGCGGTCTGAGAGGTTGCTTTAAAAACGGGACTGGCGCATGAAGGCCTATGTCATCATGCGCCAGTCCCGTTTCTTTATCCCAGTTTCGCCAGAAGACTCCTTCCTCTTAGGTAGGGGATGAATGGCGATGGGTTTCGCAGGTTCGATGCCTGCGAAATCCACCCTATGTCTTTTCTGTCTTAGCCTTTTCACCTCGGCTAGGGTATAAT
>NZ_JBHYRR010000031.1:0-40713 GCF_047974155.1 Megasphaera jansseni
GTCTTGTTAACAGACATCACCTATCTTCCGTACAACGGGACCTTCGCCTACCTTTCCACAATCCTGGACGCCTTTACGAAGCAGATTTTGGCTTATGTTGTCAGTGATTCCCTGGCGGTTGAATTCGTGCTGGAAACCGTGAATCAGCTGATTCACGACCATGGCATCTCCCTTCATGCCGAAACCATCGTACATTCGGATCAGGGCTGCCATTACACCAGCCATCGTTTTATCGAAATCCTTCATGACAAAGAATTGAGGCAATCCATGTCCCGGCGAGGCAACTGTTGGGACAATGCGCCACAGGAGAGCTTCTTTGGCCACATGAAAGATTACATCAAAGAAAAAATTGCAGTATCCAAAAGCTTTGAGGAGGTGAAAGCCATCATCGATGATTACATCGATTACTATAATAACGAGCGATACCAATGGCATCTGGCCAAGTTATCACCTAATGAATTCTACCAGTTCGTCACAACCGGGATTTACCCATTAGCGGTCCCCTCGGTTCCTAAGATTCCTGAAATCAGGAAACCGGCTACTTTGTTAGGTACTACGTTGCCCATCGAAGCAGTCAATGAATGAGAGCAATACATAGCAGCACGATGAAAGCTAGAAGATAAAATAAGCACATGTTCCCTGTCCATCTGAATGGGACAAGAAACATGTGCCTGTCTAAAAACAAGGGATATAAACTTTTAAAAATGTCCTTGACAAAGGGTACAGTTTAGATTAAAAATATCAATCCATCGCGATGAACGATGAACTACGAACGAAAAACTTTTAAGTTAAAGGGGCCTCGCATGATGGCAAAAACCTTCGTGCGACAGCCCCTTATTATACGATGCTTTTGATGATGGAATCGAACTTTTTTAAGTAGACGGCAATGTCTGCCTATGATATACTAAATCCGAGGTTCTGCCTAAAACGGTAGGCGGTTGGTCCCTTGCTTTTCCAGGAGGAACTTTGTGTGCCCCTCCAATCCAAATGGAAAGGAGGGGAGGACAATGACTTTAACGGTGGATCTGTTTATCAGTATACTATCTTTCGGTATGGCCGCATTTGCCATCGGTTATGCCTTAGGTCAAAGTTCAAATAAAACACAAAAATAACCGCCCTCGAGTCCAATCTTAAGCGGTTACTTTTGTGACTATTAACTTTGAGACCAACCGTCTATCGGTGGAACCTCTTTTCGTTTCTATTATAACGTCATTTATTAATTTTCGTCAAGCCGTTATTATGTGATAGATTAAGGTTTTTGTCCACACTGCGATGGAAATGAACCGCAGTTCGCAGGTGGCCGGCCGCAGGTCGCTGCGGTCTTGCAGACCGCAAAAAAAGGCCAATGGCCGAATTGTAGGGGCTTCCCGAGGGAAGCCCGCCAGAGAGATTTCATCACAGCCCATTTGAATATAATGGCAGGCTTTTACGAGCCCCTAGCCCCTAAAAAAAGCGCTGTCTTCAAGCGACAGCGCTTTTTGATTACAATATGTTATTAACCGAGCGTTTCAATAAAAGCCTTGACCACTTCCGGATCAAAGAGCAGGCCCGATGCGCTGAAGAGTTCGCGGACGGCCTGTTTTTTGGTTTTGGCCCAGAATTCGGCAGATGGGTTGATGATCATGTCGTAGTAATCGGCGACGGCGATGATGCGCGCCCCCAGGGGGATGTTGGCGCCGCGCAGGTGTTTGGGAAAGCCCGAGCCGTCCCAGTGTTCATGATGATAGCGGATATAGGGTACGATGTCCTGGCAGCAGGGAATGTTTTCCAGCATGTTGCCGCCGGCTGCGGCATGGCGCTTGTACTGTGCCTTTTCCGAGCGGTTGAGGTAGGGCATCTTGGCCAGCAGGGTATTGGACACGAAGAGCAGTCCTACGTCATGGAGGAGTGCTGCATATTTCACTTGTTCGATTTCACTCTTGGGCAGTGTCAGTTTGGCAGCGACGCTGACGCTGTAGTTAGCGACCTGCAGGGAATGCATATATAAGCGCTGACTTTTCAACTGTATGAAATTGAGCAATTCCGCTGTAATGGCGTCGAGAGACGTCATTTCTTCCCGGGCAATGCCCGCAGCCTGTTTTAACGATACCATATACATGACCAACAAACCCTTTCATCTGCAAACGTGTCACTTGTTCGTCGTCCGATGCGACCGGCGTACTTTCTGCGGATGACGGAGGATGTTGAACATCTTCACACTCGTCTTCTTGATGCGTGCGCCGGTATTTTTCATGCGCCGTGCCGTCGTGATCTTCGATTTGCGTTTCGGGCGCATGTCGCGGATGGAGCCGAAATCACCGCGGCGGATACTTGTCGCCTTGATGCGGTCAGAGCGGAGGTTTACCTTCAGGGCGCTCATGATCTGGCTCGTCTTGAGGTCGATATTAAAACTGTAGATGTCCACTGCCACATAGGACAGGGGAGGATAGGCGTGAATACAAATATGCGCGTTGCCGGAAACGGCAATACACGTCAGTTCGTCGTCGATATGGAAGAATGTAATCCCTTCGACAGGGGCGCCGACGAGGTCGAAAGCGCGCTCTACCAAGGGCTGCAAATCTTCGGCTTCGGCAAAGGAAGCCTTGCAGTTATAAAAATCGATGAGTACATGTTTTCCTAATGTGTTGTTCATAAATCTCCACCCGTTACTTAGTTACAGCTTATTATATACTGTTTTCGGGCTATTGTAAACAGAAAAAAAGACCCGTTCCCGATGTTTTTCTGCATCAGGAACGGGTCCATTGTGCGCCAGCCGCAGCTGCTGGCTAGGGATTAGGGGCTAGCAGCTAGGGGTTAGTGTCTGATAAGGTTTTCCATATACTAACGGCTAACGGCTGACTTCCAGGGGTTAGGGGCTAGCAGCTAGGGGTTAGTGTCTGATAAGGTTCTCCACATACAGCTAACTGTTAACTGCTGACTGCTGACGGCTCCACTCACTCACGCGGCATGGGCGCGCATGGGGGTAAAGGTGAAGTCATTGCCGTCGAAGCCGATGGTGACCGTATCGCCTTCGCGGATGGTACCGGCGATGATGTCGCGACTCAGGGCCGTTTCGACGGTATGCGTGATCAGGCGGCGCAGCGGACGGGCCCCGAACTGCGGGTCGAAGCCTTTGTCGGCCAATTCCTGCAGGGCTTCGTCGGTCCAGGTGAGGTGGATCTTGACCTGTTTTTCCAGACGGTTGCCGAGGCGTTCCAGGAGGATAGCGGCGATATTGCGTACCTGGTCTTTCTGGAGAGCCTTGAAGACGACGATGTCGTCGACACGGTTGAGGAATTCCGGACGGAAGTACTGTTTGAGCAGTTCACGGACTTTCGCATTGGCTTCGTCATAATCCTTCGATTCGAGGATTTCGTGGGAGCCGAGGTTACTGGTCATGATGATGATAGTGTTCTTGAAGTTGACCACACGGCCTTTGCCATCGGTCAGGCGGCCATCATCGAGAATCTGCAAGAGGACGTTGAAGATGTCCGGATGGGCCTTTTCGATTTCATCGAGGAGGATGACGCTGTACGGACGACGGCGGACGGCTTCGGTGAGCTGGCCCCCTTCATCATAGCCGACATATCCCGGAGGAGCCCCAATCAGGCGGGATACGGTATGTTTTTCCATGTATTCCGACATATCGATACGGATGATGTTGCGTTCGTCATCGAAGAGGGCTTCCGCCAGGGTCTTGGCCAGTTCGGTCTTGCCGACACCGGTCGGGCCGAGGAAGATGAAGGAACCGATCGGACGGTTCGGGTCCTTGATACCGGCACGGGCGCGGATGATAGCGTCGCTGACGACGCGGACGGCATCGTCCTGGCCGACGACCCGTTTATGCAGCGTTTCGTCGAGGTGAAGGAGTTTTTCCCGTTCGCCCGTCATCATCTTGGTGACCGGGATACCCGTCCAGCGGCTGACGACCTGGGCGATATCTTCTTCGCCGACTTCTTCTTTGAGGAGCTGCGAATCCTGATGGTCTGCCAGGTAAGCTTCCTGGTCTTTCAACTGTTTCTGCAGTTCCGGCAGTTTGCCATATTTCAATTCCGAAGCCTTGGCCAGGTCGTAGTTGCGTTCGGCTTCTGCCATCTGGCTCTTGACGGCGTCGATTTCTTTCTTCAGGCCCTGGGTGCGCAGGATGGACTGTTTTTCCGTATCCCACTGGGCTTTGAGTTTGCTTTCTTTTTCTTTTAATTCATTCTTCGTTTCCGTGATCTTGGCCAGGCGTTCTTTCGAAGCGTCATCGGTTTCTTTGTTCAGCGACTGTTCTTCGATTTCCAGCTGCATGATCTTATGGCGCAGTTCGTCGATCGGCGTCGGCATGGATTCGATTTCCGTACGCAGCTTAGCGGCGGCTTCGTCGACGAGGTCGATGGCCTTATCAGGCAGGAAGCGGTCGGAAATGTAGCGGTCCGACAGGACGGCGGCAGCGACTAGGGCTTTATCACGGATGCGGACGCCATGATGGACTTCGTAGCGTTCTTTCAGGCCACGGAGAATGGTGATCGTGTCTTCGACAGACGGCTGGTCGACCATGACCGGCTGGAAACGGCGTTCCAGAGCGGCGTCTTTTTCGATGTATTTCTGGTATTCATTGAGCGTCGTAGCGCCGATGCAGCGCAGGTCGCCACGGGCCAGCATCGGTTTCAGGATGTTGCCGGCATCCATGGAACCTTCGGAAGCGCCAGCGCCGACGACGGTGTGGATTTCATCGATGAAGAGGAGAATCTGGCCGTCGGATTTCGCGATTTCATTGAGGACCGATTTGAGTCGTTCTTCGAATTCGCCACGGTACTTGGCCCCGGCGATAAGGGAGCCCATGTCGAGGGAGTAGAGGGTCTTGTTCTTCAACGATTCCGGTACGTCGCCGCTGACGATACGGCGGGCCAGACCTTCGACAATAGCCGTCTTGCCGACGCCAGGTTCACCGATGAGGACCGGGTTGTTCTTACGACGGCGCGAGAGGATTTCAATGGTACGGCGGATTTCGTCGTCACGGCCGATGACCGGGTCCAGTTTGTTCTGGCGGGCAGCGGCGGTCAGGTCGCGGCCGTATTTTTCCAGGGCCTTGTAGTTTTCTTCCGGGTTATCGCTGTTGACGTTGGCTTTACGGTTGGCCTTGATGGTGCTCATGATCTTGTCCTGAGTCAGGCCGAATTCGCGGCACAACTGCTGGACTTCGTCGTCGCTTTCGCTGACGATGCCCATGAGGATGTGTTCCGTACTGATGTATTCATCATGCATGGAGTCGGCCAGCTGCTGGGCCTTGCCGATGACACGGACCATTTCCGTCGACATGGACAACTGGCTGGAGCCCTTGACGGACGGGATCTTCTTCAATAACTGTTCCAAGCGGGCCTGGAGCATGGGGACGTCGGTGTGACATTCCGAGAAAATCGTCTGGAGCAGGCCTTCCGGTTCTTTTGTCAGCCCCATGAGCATGTGGACCGACGACAGTTCCTGGTTATAGTGGAGCGCGGCGATCTGCTGGGCAGACTGGAAGGCTTCAATGACCTTTTGTGTATATTTTTCGTTTCCCATAATTAAGACCTCCTTACTTATGGTGGAAGAGAAGATATCATTCTGAGGAGCTTTCCTCAAGCTCTAGTAATATTATATCGTTAAAAGTCAAAAAGTCAATAGGTCAAAAGAAGAAAAGTCGAAAAATATGTTTGACAAAAGAAGGGGGATTCCTCTACACTTAGTTTGTTAGGAGGGACCGTATATGGACGAAAAAGAACAGAAGGCTTTTGAGGGGGACGCCTTTGCTCAATGCGCAATGGGCGACGAGTATTTTTTTGAAGCCTTCGATGCCGATATAGAAGATAAAGATGTTTTATATAAGAAAGCTATCTATTGGTACCAGCGGGCGGCGCAGGCCGGTCATGCAGCCAGTCAGTATAATCTGGGGTACCAATATGAGTATGGCTTAGGGAATGAAGTCGATTTGGAGCAGGCCATCTACTGGTATCGCCGGGCTGCCAATCAGGGCTATGCGGCAGCAGAAAATAATCTGGGCCATCTCTATGAAACGGGATACGGCCTGCCCCAGGATTATGCCCAGGCCCTGCACTGGTACGGCCGGGCGGCGCGGCACGACGATGCCGACGGCCAGTGCAATACGGCTATCATGTATCAGTTCGGCTATGCCGGGAAGCGGGATTATAAAAAGGCCGCGTACTGGTACGCCCAGTCGGCTGAAAAGGGCAATGCCATCGCGCAGAATAACCTGGGCTATCTCTATGAGACGGGCCGCGGCGTCCCTCAGGACTGGGAACTGGCAGCCCATTGGTATTACGAAGCGGCCATGGCCGGCGACGGGCCGGCCCAGAATAACCTGGGCGTCCTCTATCGCGACGGCCACGGTGTCCGCCACGACCTCTGCCAGGCGGCTTACTGGTTCGCCCAGTCTGCCGAATCTGGCTATCCAGAGGGCATGAAAAATTATGCCTCCGCCCTGGAAAAAGGCGAAGGCATTGAAAAAGATACGATTGAAGCCGCATATTGGCGGCAGAAAAGTCATGAACGGAATCGATGAGCTGCTGGTTTACTTTTCGGCGTGACGCAGGCGTTCTCTGGCCAGGCGGTAGATGGAGCTGACGCGGCTTCCTTTCCGGTCAGGATGCTGGCGGAGACTGGGGTCGGTATTGTGGACGATGCTGCAGCGGAAGGTGATGGTGACCGGGTTGCCGTCGATTTCATGGATGGCCTCCAGGTTGCGGCGGAGGTCCTGAGCGAGCCGGTAGGAGGCAGAGGGGTCCTCTTCATGATGGAGGACGGCGAAGGTTTCTGTCTGGATACGGGCAATGGTGGAATCCTGGCCGGCTATCTGGCGCAGAATCCGGGCTTCTTTGCGCACCAGGGACTGCTGGACCGATACCTCGTAGGTGTTCTGCTGGTCCATGATTCGATGCCGTTCGAGCAGAATGAGGACGTAGGCACTATGATGCTGGCGATACCTTTCCTGATAGCGGATCAGCTCGCCGAGGAAACCCGGCCGATTGTATAGTTCCGTATCCGGGTCGATATAGGGGGATGGCAGGTTCTGGTATACCTTGCGATAGATTTCGTTGGCATCGAGGAAAAAGCCGACCAGGCCGATAATCTGACCGTCCTGATAGAGGGGACGCTTGTAGCATGTGATGCGGTGCGGGATGCCCTTGACGATACATTCTCCGGCTACGTTCTCGACGGTCCGGCCTTCGTGCAGGACGGCGAGCTCATCCTGCCGGTATGATTCGCCGTCGGTATGCCAGTTCATATCCTCGTCGGTCTTGCCTATGATGTCCGCTTGGGAGGTCAGACCGTAATGGCGCAGGAAAGCCTTCGTCGCCCCGAGGAAGCGGCGGTCCTTATCTTTCCAGAAATAGCAGAATGGTGTATATTCCTGGAAATTCTGCCAGAGCAGGGCCGGCAGTGCCAGCTGGGAATCGGGGGACGCCAGTACGGCATGGGGACTGTCGATGCGTCGGCTGGCCGTCAGTATGAGCGGCGTCTGCCCGCTGGACAGGAGGACGGCTGTACATTCCCGCCAGACGTAATTGCCCTGCTGGTTGCGGGTCCGGAAGGACCGGGATATCCGGCCGTCCGAACTCTGACGGATACGGGTAATGACGGTACTGGGCTCACAGAAGGACAGATAGTCTTTACGGTCATCAGGGTAGATGGTCTGATTGGCAAACTGCTGCAGGGCCTGGTGGATGCCGTGCGTCGGTTCCTGTGGGAAGGCCTGTTCGCCATCCGTGTGGAAGTAGAGCGGTTCCATGGTATCGTTGTGAACGTCTATGAGGCAGACATCGTCGAACATATTGTAGAGGTAGCGCAGACGGTCATCGAGTTTTTCCTGCTGCAGCCCGGCATGACTCCGGGTGAGGTTCTCGAATTCGACATGGACGAGATAGTGGTGATTCATCTCGCAGATGGTACGGACGTGGGCGTTGACATAATCGCCGCCGTCGATATAACAGAACGACTCGGTCTGCTTCGTCGTGCACGAGCGATGGAGACAATTCCGGAAGGTCTGGCCGATGGGGTGGCTGGGATTACTGAGGTTATCTGCGATATCCTGCAGGTGATAGCCCAGCGCCTGGCTTTCTTCCCGGTAGGCCTGGTTGGCGTAAAGAAACTGGAAGCGTCCGTCTTCCTGGACATCAAAGAGGGCACTCGTCCGGTCCGTCTGGTGGATGACCATGCTGGCGGCATCGTAGTAATGACACCATTTGCGCGGCTCGATGCGGCGGCCTTCGGCCTTGATGTGGGCCAGTGTCCCTATCAGCGGGCGCGGTTTGCCGTAGTAGTAGCCCTGTTGGCGGCCACAGCCGATAGATGCCAGGAACTCGGCGTGTTCCTTGGTTTCTACGCCTTCGGCGAGGGTCTTGAGGCCGAGGTCCTTGGCCATGGAGACGACGGAACGGATGATACAGCGCGATGTCTCGGTAAAGCTGCGCAGGAATTCCATGTCGAGCTTGATGAGGTCGAACGTGTAGTCTTTGAGGATATTCAGCGACGAATAGTCACTGCCAAAGTCATCGAGCCAGATTTCATAGCCCTCATGGTGCAGCTGGTCGAGGGCCTGATGGACGGCCGACGCGTTCTGGGCGAGGGCGCTCTCGGTGATTTCCACATGCAGGAAATCGCGCGGAAGGTCATAAGCAGTGCGCGTCGCTTCAATGAGCGAGAAGACGTCCAGCATGTTGAAGTCATAGCGCGACAGATTGAACGAGACCGGCGTGATGGGCAGGTCGTGGCGCAGGCGCTGGCTCAGCATATGGCAGACCTCGTCGAGCACGAAGGCATCCAGGCGATGGATGAGGCGGACCTGCTCCAGGACGGGGATGAAGGACGCCGGCGAGAGGAAGCCCAACTGCGGGTCAACCCAGCGGGCCAGGGCTTCCATGCCGCAGACTTCGCCTGTCAGCGTACGGATGACGGGCTGGTAGTAGACCTGAATCCAATGATTCTCGATGGCCTCGTCGAGATGATTGATGACATAGTCGCGGACGTCGCGGTCCACTGTCTCGCCCGTCTTGGGAATGTCGATTTCCTGCAGGGTGCAGTAATAGACCCTGCCATAGGACTCAGTTTCAACGGGCCGCCCGGAGATGTCGGCATAGCGGATGCGGCTCGTGCGCGTGAAGAGATGGCCACGGATATGAGAGAACCGGCCATCCTTTTTCTTCATTTCGTGCAGGATTTCCTGCTTGACGCGCTCGCGGTCATCCAGGGCGACGACATTCCACACATCACCTTGGATATGATGCCATAACTCATCGAAATTCCGGCAGTCGAATAACCGCAGCATCTCCGCATTGGCATAGAGCAGCTGATACGGTGGGGCTGCCTGGGCCACGTAAAAACAACAGGGCAGATTCTCGGCGATACCGGGAATCGCACTTAGATCCTTGATTTTTGCTTCCATTATATATCCTCTGTAGGTAATGTGATTGAATATTGTATAACCTTAATCTAAATCAAGTATAGCATGACTGTAGCTGTGTGCAACTACCAAACGGTCATATTTTTTTTACCGTTTTTTGACGGAATTCATAAACAGGGATTACAGAAAGACGTTACGATAGGGCACAGGATTAATTCTTACTTACACTTAGGAGATGTTGAAATCATGTGTCCATTTCAGATTCACAACCATAAGAAAGCAGCAGCCGCTGCCGTCGCAGCTGTCCTGTGCATGGCTTCGTTCGGCGTCTTTGCCGCCACGGAACATTGGAACGATGCGTCCCTGACGCCGCAGGTCACGACCCGGACGGCCGTATCCGATGATACGGACTGGCAGCAGTGGAAGGCCAACTGGGACTCCATCAAGACCAATTACGAACAAGTCTCTATCGCACCTGGTGCCGATGCGACACAGCTCAATTTCGGCTGGTACTCTAAGGATAACGCAGATAAAGCCGAAGTCCGTATTGCTGACAACCAGGATATGAAACGGGCCAAGACCTTCAAGGGGACGAATACGGCTGGTACCGTCATCAGCGGGACCCAGTACTATTCCAATAAAGTCACGGCCAAAGGGCTGAAGGCTGAAAAGACCTACTGGTATCAGGTCAAAGTTGACGGGACCTGGCAGGCTGCCCAGCCGGTCAAGACAGGGAATCCGGACGACTTCACCTTCATGTATGTCGGCGACCCGCAGATCGGCGCCTCGGCTGGCCAGACACCGGCAGAAGGCAATGCCAAACAGACCGGCGAAATTGCAGCCCGCAACGATGCCTATAACTGGAATAAGACACTGAATGAAGCCCTGAGCCAGCATCCGGAAATCAACTTCCTCGTATCGCCTGGGGACCAGATCAACGAACCGGCTGAAGACCAGAGCCCGGATAAGATCCAGCTCCAGGAATACCAGTATGCCGGCTATCTCTCGGCTGCCGCCTTGCGCAGCCTGCCGGAAGCTTCGAGCATCGGCAACCACGACTGCCTGACCAGCGGCTATCAGAACCATTTCAACGTACCGAATGCCTTTACGGAAGAAACGAATCCGACCAAGGCCGGCCACGGCTATTATTATACCTATGGCAATGCCCTGTTCATCGTCATCAACGCCAACAACTACAACGCCGCCGACCATAAAGCCCTCATCGAAAAGGCCATCAAAGCCCATCCCGATACGAAATGGCGTATCGTCGTCATGCATCAGGACATCTACGGCAGCGGTCTGGACCACTCCGATTCCGACGGCATTCTCCTGCGGACGCAGCTCACGCCGATTTACGATGCCAATAAGATCGACGTCGTCCTCCAGGGCCATGACCATACCTATGCCCGCACGTACCAGCTCAGCAGCGATGGCAAACAGCATGCCGACTTCGCCGACATGAAAGTCAAAGGCCAGACCGGCCAGACCCATTCCCTGCTCAACAAGGCCTTGAAGAACAGTGATTTCAAGAGCAACTATGAATCGCAGAACCTGTGCTATACCATTGCCGATATGCAGCAGGGCGTCCTGCATAACCCGAAGGGCGTCTTCTACATGTCTTCCAACTCGGCAACGGGTTCCAAATTCTACAACCTCATCCCGCAGAAGCAGGACTATGTCGCCGCCCGCAGCCAGTTATGGCGTCCGACCTATTCCGTCGTACACATCACTAAAGACACCTTCACCATCAACACGTATGACGCCGAAACGGGTACGCCCATCGACGATTCGTACAGCATCGTCAAGGATTGAACATGATCCACTCCCGCTGGTTCCGCCTGGTCGTCATCGTCGTGATGATCGTAGCAGGCGGCCTCTTCCTCTGGCAGTATAACCAGGTCGATAAACCGCAGCTGGTCAACAGTGACGGCCGGGTCTTTGCCAAGGCCCGCGTCGTCGAGATTGTCCGCGATAATCTGCAGGAAGACGGCAGCCGCGTGGGCGATCAGATCGTCACCTTGCGCTTGGAAGATGGCCCTGATGCCGGACAGACCGTTCAGGCGAATTGCCCGAACGGTCTTCTCTTTGGGACCGTCTGCCAGCCGGGGATGGCGGTCATCGTCATTTCGGCCAACGTCGGCGCCATGGGCGTCCACACCGTATACAACGTCGACCGGTCCCTGCCCATTTATCTCTACGTAGCGGCCTTCCTCATCCTGCTCAGCGTCATTGGCGGTAAAAAAGGTGTCAAATCCGCCGTGGCCCTGATCTTCACCTGTATCTGCTTCCTCTTCCTCTTTTTCCCCATGGTCCTGCGCGGCATGGGACCCGTCGCAGCGGCCGTCATCACGTCGGTCATCGTCCTGGCTGCGACGATGTACCTCATCAACGGCTGGACGAAAAAGAGCCTGGCTGCCTTTGGGGCTACCCTGGGCGGTATCCTGACAGCCTGCCTGGCGGCCATTCTCTTCGGCCATGCCGTCAACCTGTCGGGCTATAACGTATCGAATATCGAAAACCTGATGTTCGTCGCCCAGAATACCCTCATCGACGTCGGCCAGATCCTCTTTGCCGGCATCCTCTTCGCCAGCCTCGGCGCCGTCATGGACATCGCCATGGACGTCACCGCCGCCTGTGCGGAACTGGAACGGCACAAGCCAGACATCAGCCGCAAGGCCCTGTTCACGGCAGGCATGAACGTCGGCCGCGACGTCATGGGCACCATGTCGACGACCCTTATCCTGGCCTTTTTCGGCGGATCCCTCGGCGTGTGGCTCCTGGACTACGCCTATGACCTGCCGTACCTGCAGCTCATCAACTCCAATGCCGTCGGCATTGAAATCATGAAAGGCTTCTCAGCCAGCTTCGGCGTCATCTTCACCGTACCGATGGCTGCGGCCTTGAGCGCAGTGACACATAAAGTGGAAAAAAGATAGAAAGACGCAGTTACCGCCCCAAAGGAGCCAAAGCCAATGACTTGGCCCCCGAACGGTATCTGAAATACCTTTTTGAAAAGCTGCCCAATACAGCAAACTTCAAAGATACCGAAACCTTGGATCAATACCTGCCTTGGGCAACAAAGACCCAGGAAAAATGCAAAGAATAAATAGAATCAAAGCCTCAGACTTATGAAGAAAGGATAGCATAAGTCTGGGGCTTTTTCTATACACTGATTTATTTTTTACTTACTTTTTTTACAAAATTTTTACGTAATATTTTATTAATATATTGTTAATATAATATATTAACTATTTACAATAAAACGAATAAAAATATAATTACAAATAGAAGTAATGACAGCTGTAAATAGTGATTAAATAGCGTAATAAAGCCTTTTAATAAGAAAAATAAGTGCTATAATGATGTCACCAAATGTACATATTATTTAAATAAAAATGCAAAATAATAAAAGAAAGTGCATCGGAAAATTCTTACATGATATATACGGTGAAATCATTATAAGCAAAGGATGCGCAAAATTATGAACAAAATATTTAAGGTTATTTACAGCAAAACAAGACATTGCTACGTCGTCGTTTCAGAACTGGCAAAAAGTCACTGCAAAACCACCGTATGTCCCGGCAAAAGCAAAACAGCACTGACTGCAGCCGTGCTGCTGGCGTTGGGAACGTTCTCGTTTGTAGGGATGCCGACAGTGCAGGCAGAAGATGTTACAAACGTTACAAATGATTACATTGGCATAAACACAACTGTATATGATGAAAAGGGGAAGAAAGAGAATCCCTTACTAAGTAAACGGGATAGCAGTAACTCGAATTATGGAGGTGTATGGTCTGAGAACCCTGGTGCCATTACCGTAGGTGTTTATGCAGGGGCAGGACAGCAAACTGTTACAATTGGTAATAACAACCGAACACACTCTGTAGGCAGTGTTTATATTGGCGAACACAAAGATTATCTTAAACCAGGAAACGAACCAAAGCCAGCCTATTATGTAACGTCTGTTGGTTTTAATGCGGATGCTGGTGGATATGGTTCTATAGCTATTGGTTCCAATGCACAAGCCACAAACTCAGATACCAATAAAGGGCTGAGCGTTTATCAAATGTCAGATGAAAATGGCAGTGGTTATGGATATTTGGAAAATAACCCAACACTAAAAGGTGCTTCGGTAGCATTAGGCTATAGTGCAAACGCTGCAGATGGAAATGTGGCTATTGGCGCCTATTCTCAGGCATTAATGGATGATAAAGCAAAAAAATCTCTGAAAAAGAAATCCGTCTATACAGATGAAGAAGCTTCTTCCTATGTTTCCGTAGGTGGTACTGTCACCACGAAAGACACTTCCGGAAAGTCCACGACTTCTCCTATTCGCCGTCGCATTTCTAATGTGGCCGGCGGCGTCGAGGCTTCTGATGCAGCTACCGTTGGTCAGCTCCAAACAGCCATTGATTCTATCGGGACCACTGGCTGGAAATTGAGAACAAACAGTGATGATACTAAAGCTGCTACCATCACCTCCGGCACGACCGTTGACTTTTCGCCTGCTGTGGATGGAAAGAACGGGACAGCGGATCATAGCAATGTGACTGTGTCCAATACAGGTTCCAATGTCAAGATCGGTCTGAACAGGAACATTGTCCTTGGCGAAGCAACTAGTGGTAATGGTGGCAGCCTGAATGTGTATTCCGATTCTACTGAAGCCAGTAACTTGGGTAATCGTGTGAGCATTGATGGCTCTACAGTCAGTGTCAACTATGGAAGTGAAGAAGGTACTTCAGGGACAAAGCGCGGCGTTGTCCTTGGTGTAGGAGAAGACCGGAACCATAACGCACAAGGATATATTGCCTTTAACAACATTGATCCTAAAGGGAAAATAGATTCTACCTATTTGCATAGTGCTACGGACGCACCGGATAACCTGAAAGGACGTCTGGTATATTCAAACACCATGAGTGGGACTGAATACATTGCCAATTTGGATGATGGCATTACCTTTACCGGCGATGTGCAAAAAGAGGTTCCGAATGGCTCTACCCAAACTCCGACAAAACTCAACACGACGCTCAATATCACGGGCGGCGCCACAACGGAAAAAGATTTGACGGATGGGAATATCGGCGTCGTTTCCACCCCGGCATTAGAAAAGAAAAATGATGATGGCACCACAACCCAAACCCAGGAATCCAAACTGGAAATCAAGCTGAATAAGGATCTGAAAGGCATCACCTCCATCACCAGCCAGACGACGGCGACAGATGGTACAACAACAGCAGGTGCTAAAATTGACTTAGGAGCAAATGGTACCACCATCTCCGGCGGCGATGTCAATGTGAGCAACCACAAAGTCACCGGATTGGCTGAAGGTACTATTTCTGCTGGTTCTACGGATGCTATTACCGGCAAACAGCTGTATGATGCTAAAAATGCCTTGACTGTCAAGAAAGGTTGGGGCATTAAGATTACTGATAATGGAAGTGATGGCAAGACCATCGAACTGGAACGCAATTTGGGAAAGAACTATGGCGTTACTAAGGACAGTAATAGTAAAGGCAAAGTAGAATTTGAAGCGACAGGTAACAATTCTTTGATTTTAGGTGGTAGCGCCATAGAGGATGGCTGGTATTCGTATCCGTATCCTCCAACAAGATATTTAGATCATGCTTATGGCACTTTCCAAGCTGACTCTGTACTTGTTGGTGGTGAAAATAATGCTACTGGAACTAAAGATGAAAAAAATTCTAGTAGGGAAAAAGGAAGTGTAGTCGTAGGTGGTAGATATAACACTGCATCTGGATACTATACATTGATTAATGGTGGTAGCCATAATATAACAAATGGTGACTACTCTGCTATATTAGGCGGATATAAAAATGAAGTTCAGAAATCTGATTGGGCCGGATATAGTACAATTGTTGGTGGTGCCTATAATATTGCTTCCGGAACAGGTGCGACAGCTGTAGGCGGTGGTGATGATGTTAATAGTGAATCTCCAATTAAAAATAAAGCGTCTGGCTCATATTCTACTACTGTAGGCGGCAAGGGTAATGAGGCATCTGGAAAACTTTCTGTTACAGTAGGTGGTGAACAAAATAAAGCTGATGGATGGGAGACTGTAGTAATCGGCGGGTTTAATAATGAAGCTTTGAGCTACTATGGAAATCAGAGTCGTGGTAAACAGCCTTTTACCGAAGGTGCCATTGTTGTAGGCGGCCAGCAGAATAAAAACAGTGGAAGGAGTTCTTCTATCTTTGGAGGAATTTCTAATCTTATAAGTATAAATGCTAGTACTGCTTCTATAGTAGGTGGTGCCAGTAATTTTGCATCAGGAAGTTATACGACTGTTGGAGGTGGCCAGGGAAATGTTGTATTGGGATACAATTCAACAGCTTTCGGTGGATACCAATCTATTGTTAATGGCAGTAACTCAACTGGGATAGCAGGTGGTTCTACGGAAGAGAACGCTAATCTCTCTTTGGCAGCCGGGTATCAGTCTACTGTAACAGAAGACGCCATTGGATGGGAATATCTTTCGGTAACAGAAGAAAAATATAAAGAATTAATGACTGAAATGCAGTCTGGTAAAATGTCAGGATATTATCAATACGCTGGTTATTCCGATGGAAAGTATAGAGTTTTACATTATAAAGATATCTCAACAGCTTTGGGATACCAGGCTACGGCTGATGAATCTGGGACGATTGCTTTAGGGCACGATAAGGGAGATACATTTCTTACTTATAAATGGAAACAAAAAGCATGGAAAGATGGAAATTCTTATTATACACGTAATATTAATACTGGAGGCGTTAAAGAAATTTCTGAAGAGGAGTATCAGAAATTACAGAATAGCGATGGTACCTGGAATGATTATACAATTTCTCCAAATGTAGAAAGAGGTACTTATGATACTGCTTATTACAATCGCCTTGTCAAAGCGGCTGACGGCCAAGATGCCCATGATGTCGTTGTCAGGGAACAACTGACTCCTTATACCAAGTCTGATGCCACCAATATTGGTGCCAATCTGAAGACTTATACAGTTGGTAATGATGGGGAAACCATCACGGAAGCCGATGCAACAGCAGAACAAAAGACTGCCAATAAAGACGCCTGGGGCAAGGCCCTTGGCGCTGGTACGCTTTCTACTGCTGATGCCGCTAAAAACTCCGACCAGCTCGTAACGGGCAAGACGCTGTACAACTATGATGCACCGGTTGCAGAAACGGGCAAGACATTGACCTATGTCTCGGCAAACAACACGACAGGCCAAAACCTGAGTGCCCTCGATGCACAGGTTGCAGCTAATACGAGTACATTAAACAATAAGACCCATAATATCAAATACTATTCGGTCAATGAAAACCTGCCGAAGGTTGATGGTTACAGTAATGAAGGCAATGACGGTGCCAAGGGCATGGGCAGTATCGCCGCCGGCTTAAACACCCATGCGGATGGCATTGCCTCGACGGTAGCCGGCTCCTATTCTGGTGTTATCAATCAGGGGACAGCAGGTGGATATGACCTCCGCGGTGCAACGGCGCTGTCCTATGGTACGTTCAACATCAACCAGAACACGGATGCCACCAAAGAACATAGTGGCGTAGCTAACAGCATTGTCGGCCAGGCCAATGCAACGACTGACTCGAATGCTGCCATCATCTATGGTGCAGGCAACACAGTTACCAATTCTTATCGTGCTATTGATACCTCGAAGTTCGACTTGAGCAAGATTCAGCAGGATCTCGCTAAGAACGATGCAGCGGCTGTGGCTAAGGATTTGCAGGATGCTGTTCCGACCAGCGGCGGTCAGGTCATGGTCATGGGCGGCGGCAACAGCGTAGACAACGCATATATGACGCAGGTCACCGGCGTTGGCAACACGGTTACCGGCAGCGGTGATGCATACAGCGCTGACAGTTCTCAGTTGAACTATGTGGAAGGTTTCTACACCACTCTGACTAATGGTAAGAACGATTACCTCATCGGTGCTCACAATACCGTAACTGGTGACACTACAGCGCAGAACCAGTCCAACATTGTCTTTGGGGATAACCACACACTGACAAATACCAAAAATGCAGTCATTATTGGTTCGTCAGATACTCAGATGAACTTAGTCAAAGGTGATAACGCAACCGCTATTGGTCATAACGCCAGCGCACAGAGAGATGCTCTGGCTGTAGGCGTTAATACTGAGGCTCGTGGCAATGCAGTGGCATTGGGTACTTATTCGACAGCACATAATAACAGTATTGCTATTGGTACAAAGGCTACAGCCGTGTCCAGCCAGAACTTGGCTATTGGCTGGGAAGCGCATATTGGCAACATCAAAACGGATGATGAAAAGATTAAGAATGCAATAGCCTTAGGCTCCGATAGCCAGGTAAGAGTTAATGATCTCCTGAAAAGTGATAATAACCGGGGCGTTCTTTCAATCGGTGACACAAACAAGGAACGCCGCATCATCCATGTCAGAGCTGGCGTCAATGATACTGATGCTGTCAACGTCAGCCAGCTGAAATCTGCACAGAACAATCTGACAGATAAGGGCCTGAAGTTCGCAGCCAACTCGGGAGATGCCTATACGGCTAAGTTAGGTACTACGGTGAAGATTCAGGGCACGGCCAAGAAAGCCGGCCATGAATACACCGTCGATAACCTGACCACGGAGATTGGCAAAGATGGCACCATCACGATCATGATGGACAAGAATATCTCGGCAGATAAGATTGCTGTGAACGGCAAGGACGGCAAAGATGCTGTTTCCATTTCCGGTAAAGACGGCGTCGGCCATATCGGCCTGACGGGCCCTGCCGGAACCAATGGCATGAAGGGTGCAGATGGAAAGCCGGGGACTTCTATTGATATTTCGGTCAAAAATGGCTACAACACTGAGGGTAAAGATGGCAAGGATGGCATCAATGGCGAAAAAGGTGTAGATGGAACAAGCCTGACCCGTATCGTCTATGAAGATGCAAATGGTGAACATCAGGTTGCTACCATGGAAGACGGTATGAAGTTCAAAGGTGATGATACAACCGTCATTTCCAAGAAGCTGAACAACACCCTCGACATCATCGGCGGTGCGGATAGCACGAAACTGACAGACAAGAATATCGGTGTCAATAGTACGGATAAAGGTCAGCTGAAAGTTCAGCTGGCAAAAGACCTGCAGGGCATCACGTCTATCAGCAACCAGACGACTACCGGTGAAGGAGAATCGCAGACTACTACGGGAGCTAAGATCACTCTTGGCAGCGATGGCAACGTCGACGTCAACAATGGCAAGATTACCAATGTGAATAGTGCCCTCGATGGTGTTAAAGATGAAAAAGGCAATGCTGTTACGAT
Source organism: Megasphaera jansseni (assembly GCF_047974155.1). Classification (NCBI taxonomy): domain Bacteria; kingdom Bacillati; phylum Bacillota; class Negativicutes; order Veillonellales; family Veillonellaceae; genus Megasphaera; species Megasphaera jansseni. The sequence continues at coordinate 18,677 of NZ_JBHYRR010000031.1, forward strand.
TGCTACAGCAACCGGCGATGCTCTGAAGAATGCAGCTAACCTCGGCGACTTGCAGAAGGTCTACAATGACATCAGCGCAAAAGCTGATAAAGCCAGCGCATCTCATACGGCACTGACTGTAGAAGGCGGCACGGCAGCCGGCACAAAAGATGACCAGAATAAAGACGTCTATGCCGGCAAGAACATCCTGCTCCATGAATCCACGGATGAAAAGACCGGCAAGGTCACGTATGATCTGAAGCTTGCCAAGGATATCAACATCGGCAAGCCGGGCAAAGACGGTGAAGACGGCAAGATTGGCATCGACGGCAGGGACGGCCATATCGGCCTGAATGGCTCTGATGGCATCACGGTCCGCGGTCTTGACGGAAAAGATGGTGCGCCGGGCAAAGATGGCGTCACCATCACCGGCCCGAAGGGGGCAGACGGCACGGACGGTAAAGTCGGCATCTCCGGCACGGACGGCAAAGACGCTGTTTCCATTTCCGGTAAAGACGGCGTCGGCCATATCGGCCTGACAGGTCCTGCTGGCACTAATGGCAAGGATGGCACCAATGCTGTCGATATTACCGTCAAAAATGGCTATGATGGAGCAAATGGCATCAATGGTAAGAATGGCGTAGATGGAACGAGCCTGACCCGTATCGTCTATGAAGATGCAAACGGTGAACATCAGGTTGCGACCATGGAAGACGGTATGAAGTTCAAAGGTGATGATACAACCGTCATTTCCAAGAAGCTGAACAACACCCTCGACATCATCGGCGGTGCGAAAGGTGACCTGACGGAAGGCAACATCGGTGTCAACAGCACTAAGGAAGGCAAGCTGAAAGTCCAGCTGGCAAAAGACCTGACAGGTATGAACAGCACCACCTATACAACTACAACTGGCGAAGGAGAATCGGCAACGACTTCTACGACCGTGGTTAATGGCAACGGCTTGACCATCACCAATGGCCCGAGTATCACCAATAATGGCGTTAACGCTGGTAATAAGACCATCACGAATGTGGGCAGTGGCGCAGATGCATCCGGCAGCTACACAAATACAACAAACGCTGCTAACATCGGTGACGTCCAGAACATTGTCAAAAATGCTGTCGATAGTGCAGCCGATACTACCAACCAGGCATTGGCAGGCAAAGCCAACGTCGATGCGTCCAACATCGGTATCAACCTGAAGAACGCTGACGGCTCTGCTGCTTCGGCAGAAGACCAGAAAGCCAATGCTGAAAAGTGGGGCAGTGCTATTGGCACCGGTGAAATCAAAGCTGATGATGGTCGGATGGTTACCGGCAAGACTGTCTATAATGAAGTCCGTCCGACGACAGATGGAAACTATGTGAAGAAAGACAAGACTACGGGCGAAAATCTGTCGGCACTGGATACGAAGATTGGTTCTTTAGACAAGAATGGCAACTACATCAAGAAGGATGACAGTGTTTCTAAGAACCTGAGCACCCTCGATACGCAGGTCAAGACCAATGCTGATGCTATCAAGAAGAATTCCGAAGATATCACGAACATCAATAAATCCATTAGTTCTCTTGATCAGAATACCGTTAAGTATGATGATTCCAACAAGTCGAAAGTCACGCTGGCAGGTAAAGATGGCACGACCATCACAAATGTCAAAGATGGCACTCTGAGTGATAGCAGCACAGATGCTGTCAACGGCAAGCAGCTGTACAATGAACAGCAGGCCCGCGAAGCAGCCGATAAGGCCATCAGTGATAAGGTGACGAATAACACCAACGAAATCACCAAGATCAAGAATGGCGACTTCACGGATGCCAGCAAGACGGCTATCCACAATATCGCCAAGGATGCGGTCGAAGTGGTTGATGGTACGAACACGACGGTCACGAAGACGGAAGGTACGGACATGACGCCGACGAAGTACGCGGTCAATGTCGAAGGCAAGGGCAAGGTCGCTTCTGGCGATACGGGCCTGATTTCCGGCGACACGCTCTACAAGGAAGTCCATGTGGACAAGGACGGCTCCTACGTCAAGGGTAGTAACACAGTCGGTCAGAACCTGTCCGCTTTGGACACAGGCCTCAAGACGACGAGCGACCTCATCCACACGAACGACAAGGGCGATACCATCCAGATCGGCGGCAACAGCACGGCCACGAAGATTGATGTCAGCGGCAAGGACGCCAATGGCAATACGACGAGCCGCGTCATCACCGGTGTCGTAAGTGATGCCAGTGACCCGAACAGTGCAGCTAACGTCGGATATGTCAACGGCCTCACGGCTGCCAATACGCAGCAGATTTACCGCGACATGAATAATGCGTACAGCCGTTTGGATACGAACATCAACAGAGCCGCAGCTGGCAGCAATGCCTTGGCAGCCCTCCATCCACTTGATTTCGACCCGGCTGATAAAGCAAGCTTCGCCGTCGGTTATGGCCATTACCATAACGCCAACGCAGCTGCTGTCGGTGCCTTCTATCAGCCGAACGCCAACACCATGGTCAACATGGGCATTTCCCTTGGCAACGGTGACCCGGGCTTCAATGCCGGCGTCTCCTTCAAGATTGGCAAAGGCTCCGCATACAACGGCGTCAGCAAGGCCGAAATGGCTCAGACCATCCATGACCAGGCTGCAGAAATCTCGACTATCAAAGCCAACGATGCAGCCAAGGATAAACGGATCGATGCCCTGGAAAAAGAAAACCAGGAAATGAAGAAACAGATTCAGGAAATCCTGGCCCGTCTGAACGGATAAACAATATAGTGCTGATGCACTGACATAGCAAAAAGAAAACCAGCCACAGCGTGAGAAATCACACTGTGGCTGGTTTTTTGTCTCGGATTCAGATGCGGCGTTCCGCCGCGACAGACTCAAACTGACAACGACACTTCGGGAAGCCCTCAGCGCGTAGCGGGCGCCCCCTCTACGGCGGTCCGTTTCAGCAACCGTCTTGACATTCCTTGCAGTCATGACCTGACGGGCTGAAAAGGCACGTGGCGCCCCTACGGATGCGGCGTTCCACTGCGATAGACTCGTGAAATAAACGCAGTTCGCTGGTTGCAGACCGCAAAATAGCCCCAATCGGGGCATTCGTATGGGCCGACCTTTAACCTCTCAGACCGCCTTTGGCGGCCAGCTCCCCTATAAAGGGAGCCGTGTGCGGCCCGTTACGATATTCAATCATAGCATATTTGAGTATAATGGTGGAGTTTTACGAACTACGTGCTACGGCTTTTCCTTGGACTCAGATGCGGCGTTCCGCCGCGACAGACTCAAACTGACAACGACGCTTCGGGAAACCCTCAGCGCGTAGAGGGACGCCTTGGTCAGGACGTCCCCTGCGGTATCGCATACAGGCGATGGGAGAGAAAGAGGTAACAGATTGCAAAAAAAATACACGGCCAACGGCCTTGTGCGTAGGGGATGTCCCAAGCCTTTTTGGCCCGTCAGGTGCCGACCGTCGGGAGGTGCAGGACGGTTGCCAAAACGGACAGCTGTGGCTGGGCAGCCCGTTGTAAGATTTGGACATACCTATTCTTGTATGATGGTAGGTTTTTACGAGCCACGAACCACGAATCACGAGCCACTATTTTTTCATGAGCCGAGAGCCACTCGAGGCGATGTTGCTCTTCTGAATCTGTCGCCGTGTATGTCATTGGGGATGTACACAGGATTCACGCGGGACGCTCTTTGGGCGTCCCCTACGGAGGCGGCCAGCGGCCGGCGGGCCGTTAGGCCCCAAACTCGATGAACGACGAACGACCTACGATGAACGGCTTTACGCCCAGCCGTCAGGCTCCAACATTAACGGCTCCTTAAATATTCGGAAATTCGATTAAAAAACGATTAGAATTTCTATTTGGCCCTGTTTTGTGGTGTATGATGGAATCATGAGCCGCTCTATTGCGGAGCGGGAACGATTATTATACAATAAAAGTGAATCTGGAGGTGTAAAACATCATGTCCGATTCGGCACAACAGGCCAAAGCGCAGAAAAAAGCGTATGACGAGGCGTGCAAGCGGGTCCTTTCAGAGCGGGGCATCATGGCCCATATTCTGAAGGCCTGCACGGAAGAATTCAAGGATTGTGATTTGCAGGATATTGCCCAATGCTATATCCAGGGCGAACCGAGCATCAGCCGCATTGCGGTGGAACCGGAAGCTATTTCGCCGCGCATCGAGAGCGAGCAGACAGAAGACAAATCCGGAGCGGAAGGAACTGTTTATTATGATATCCGGTTCCATGCCGTAGCTCCCGTTGATGGAAGGCTGATTCAGCTTATCATCAACCTGGAAGCGCAGAACGATTTCAATCCGGGTTATCCCTTGTTGAAACGGGCTGTCTACTATTGCGGTCGCATGATTTCCAGTCAGTACGGGACGGTTTTCGTGAAATCCCATTACGAAAAAATCCAGAAAGTCTATTCCATCTGGATCTGTACAATGCCAACGAAAAAATGGGAGTACAATATTTCGAGGTATCGGCTCACGGAAGACCATCTAATCGGTCATACACAGGCCGAGCGGAGCCATTACGATTTAATCAATATCGTCTTGGTCTGTTTGGGAAGCAAGAGCCATAAACAGCTAAAAGGCATCCTACGGCTGTTGAACATGCTGCTCTTGGATAACATCAGCTCTCAAGAAAAACAGAAACTATTGGCGAAAGAATTTGATGTAATAATGACACCGCACTTAGAGAAAGGAGTGGCAGCCATGTGTAACTTGAGTGAAGGTATTGAACGGCGTGGAGAACGACGTGGAGAAAAACGTGGAGAAAAACGTGGAGAAAAACGCGGCCGTAAATTAGGTGAAGAAGTAGGCGAAAAACGTGGTTGGAATTTAGGGAAGCAAGACGATGTACTGGAAATGCTGAAAGATGGCGTACCTTTTGAAAAGATTGCTCAGTATACTAAGTTATCCCTGGAAGCTATTGCTGATATTGCAAAGCAAAATAAATTGATTTAAAATTTGGAAAAAATTTAAGGAATATGGAATTTAGTTGGTGATGAAGAGGCCATGCATGGAGCATAAGCTATCATGCATGGCCTTTTTCGGATTCAGATGCGGCTTCGCCGCGACAGACTCAAACTGACAACGACGCTTTGGGAAGCCCTCAGCGCGTAGCGGGCGCCCCCTCTACGGCGGTCCGTTTCAGCAACCGTCTTGACATTCCTTGCAGTCATGACCTGACGGGCTGAAAAGGCACGTGGCACCCCTACGGATGCGGCGTTCCGCCGCGACAGACTCATGGAATAAACGCAGTTCGCTGGTCACAGGTCGCAGGTCGCCGCGGTCCTGCAGACCGCAAAAACTGCACGGCCAACGGCCTTGTGCGTAGGGGCCGACCTTTAACCTCTCAGACCGCCTTTGGCGGCCAGCTCCCCTATAAAGGGAGCCTTGTGCGTCCCGTTGCGAGATTTCATCACATCCCATTCGAGTATCATGGCAGGCTTTTACGAGCCACGAACCACGAGCCACGAACCACGGTCTTTTCCACGAGCCGAGGGTCACTCGAGGCGATGTCGTCAGTTTGAATCTGTTGCCGCATAGCGGCATTTGACTCCGAGGCGGCCTGCGAACTGCGGTCTGCGAACTGCGGGGCCGTCCCCAAATTCGATGAACGAACTACGACCTACGACGAACGAATCCACGCCCGGCTGTCAGGCTTTATCATTTTACAAAAAAATCGCAGAAAATTTTTGTCTTACTATCTACATATTTTTATAATTGATTATATTTATAATATATTAAAATAGTAATTACAAAATGCAAGTCAACAGCTTAGTGATGGCTTATAGATGACTATATATAGCTTTGTTTTGTGGCTTTGTATGCTATAATAAGATAACAGTTTTATTACAAGCATGCTATTTATTAGTTGTATAAATTCATATAATAAAAAGAAAAGAGCTGTTTCTTATGAATCGAACGTATAAAGTCATTTGGAACAAAGCTAGACGATGCTATGTCGTTGTATCAGAATTAGCTAAAGGCCAACACAAATCGTCCTGTAAGAGCGAACATACAACTGAGAATGTTCACCGGGGGGGGTATTTAGGTAAAGCCGCCCTGGTTGCTGTCGTTGCCAGTCTGCTGACTGTTGGGGGATTAGCTTATTCGCCGGTTATGGCTGCGGATAATACCACTGTGACGGATAGCAATGGAAACGAAGTCACGAATACAGGTCCGAAGAATAAAGATATCAACGCAAATATTACTGATAAGAAAAATAAGGTTACTGACAGTAGCAATGCTGAAATCGTCGGTGATAACAATACGGTTACTTTGGCATGTGGACCGACCATGGTTTTTGCCGCAAATAACACGACAAATAACACGACAAACGACACGACTGGCAGCTTTGGCATCGTTATTGACGGCGATAATAATACCGTTCACAGTTCGAATTCCATTACACTTGGTAATCATATCAGTTCTCTTGGCGGAGCGAATGTCGCTATTGGATACCAAAGCAAGGCAGGTAATCAGGAAAATCCACTAGATCCGAATAATGCGAACGGTGCAACGGCAGTTGGCACCGGAGCGCAGGCAGTCAACTATAGAGCAGCGGCTTTTGGTGATTACACCGTTGCTTCAGGAACAGATTCTATTGGCCTGGGAACCACTGCCCAGGCGACAGGCGATCGTTCCATATCCGCAGGGCTTTCATCAGAAGCATCAGGAGTGAATGCCATTGCTATCGGGGATAAAACAGTGTCAAGCAGTAATGATTCTGTAGCCATTGGTGAAAAGGCACGTGCAACGAGCAGTCAGTCCATTGCCATCGGCAGCGCTTCTTCTGCTTCCGGTTCCTACAGTGTGGCCATAGGGCTAAACGCTGAAACATCTGTTGAAGGTGGCGTAGCCCTCGGCTATGGCAGTCAGGTAACAACGCGGGATATCCTGAAATCGGATGGCAACGATGGTGTCGTTTCCGTCGGCAAATCGATTGGCCAGTCCAGTGAAAAGGGGATGACGCGCCGCATCATCAATGTCAAAGATGGTGTCAAAGCAACGGATGCAGCTAATGTTAGCCAGCTAACGGAGCTTAAGGAAGGCGAACATATCAGCATTACAGACAGTGCAACACCGAACGAAAAGGGGCAGACAGTCAAGACGATTGCTGTTAAGGTGGACGGCCAGATTCAAAAAGGAAATACAGGAATTCTTTCCGGTGATACGGTTTATAAAGAAGTTCACGTTGATAAAGATGGGAACTATATCCAGGCTGATAATACCGTTGCAGAAAATTTGGAGGCCCTTGATTCCAATGTAAAGACAAATGCGGACAATATCGAAAAGAACGGCAAGGCCATCGAACAGAACTCGGCCCGCATCGATACGAATGCCAAGAACATCGAAAAGAACGGCAAGGCCATCGAACAGAACTCGGCCCGCATTGACACGAATAGCAAGAACATCGAAAAGAACAGCAAGGCCATCGAACAGACATCGGCCCTTGTTCAGACTAATGCCCAGAATATCGAAAAAAATGGCAGAGCTATCGAGCAGAATTCGGCCCGTATCGATACAAACAGTAAAAATATCGAGATCTTACAGGAGACAAAGGCAAATACAAACTTGTCCAATATTACAAAAGCTGGAGAAACAGTCATTAATAATATTGCGAAAAAATCGGTCAAGGTTGAAGCCGGTTCCAGCAATGTGAATGTAAAGACAAACGATGAAAAAGATGGCCCGATGACGTATACGGTGGATATTGCCAAAGACCTCAATGTCAACAGCATTACATCTAACTCCGCTTCGATTGGTAAGGTAACAATCAACAAGGATAATAAAGGCACAATTGGCGGCTTGAATAACAAGACCTGGGATGCTGCTAACATTACCTCCGGCCAGGCTGCTACGGAAGACCAGCTCAAGGCTGCGACCAAGAATGCCGTCAACTACGACGGTGATGACAGCAAGACCGTCACGCTGCGGGAAGACACGACCATCAAGAATGTCGCCAATACGACGATTGAAGAAGGGTCCAAGAACGCTGTCAATGCCGGTACGGTCTACAACGAAACGAGAGTCGCCAAAGACGGGACTTTCATCAGACAGGCCAACACGGCTGGTGAAAACCTGACGGCTTTGGACCATCAGGTCGCTGCCAACGCAGAATCCATTTACCACATCAATAACCGCGTTTCCAATCTCGATAACCGCGTCAACAAGGTCGGTGCCGGCGCCGCTGCTTTGGCAGCCCTTCATCCGCTGGACTTCGACCCGGATGACAAGTGGGACTTCGCCGTCGGCTATGGCAATTACCGCAATGCCAACAGCGTCGCTTTCGGCGCCTTCTATCGTCCCAATGAAGATACCATGTTCAGCCTGGGCACGAACTTCGGCAACGGTGAAAACATGTTCAACGCCGGCCTGAGCTTCAAGATTGGACAGGGCAGCGGCATCACGACGTCGAAGACGGCCATGGCCAAGAAGATTGAAAGCCTGGAAGACACTGTCGATAAACAGGATAAGAAGATTGCCGAACTGGAAGCCCTGGCCAAAGAACAGGGAGAAATGATCCGTCAGTACGTTGGTAAGAAATAGAGGGGTATTATGGCACAGACAACGATTTGTATCCGCATCGATGCGGATTTGAAAAAAGATTTTGAAACCTTTTGCGACTCCATCGGCATGAGCATGTCGACGGCCGTCAACATCTTCATCAAGAAATCCGTAGGGGAACAACGGATCCCCTTCGAGATTACGGCGAAGAATAACGTGAATAAGTAACTGCAAACTTGAAACTCAAAAAGAGGCTGTCGCATTAAGACAGCCTCTTTTTACGTTAATTGTAGGTCGTTCATCGTTAAACGGGCAGTCCGCAGGTCGCCGCGGTCCTGCGGACCGCAAAAATACACGGCCAGCGACTTTGTGCGTAGGGAACGACCTTTAACCTCTCAGACCGCCTTTGGCGGCCAGCTCCCCTATAAAGGGAGCCTTGTGCGGCCCGCTGTGAGCTTTGGCCACATCCTGTTCGAGTATAATGGCAGGCTTTTACGAGCCACAAGCCACGAACCACGAGCCACGAGCCACGAACCACGAGCCACGAGCCACGAGCCACGAACCACGAGCCGATGTAGTTTTTCTGAATTTATCGTCGCGCAGCGGCATTTGAATCCGAGGCGGCCTGCGAACTGCGACCGGCGACCGGCGGGCCGTCAGGCCCCTATTCTATTTTCTCTTTCCAGCAGAGGAAGATTTCGACGGCCAGGGCGGCGAACCAGATGTTGCGGGCCAGAACGTTGATGATGCAGTACCAGCCGGATTTCCCCAGGTCATGGTAGCGCCGTATCATATAAGAGAAGTCGACGGGGATGAGGAGAAGGGCGATGATGCACGAGGCGATGGTGTATTCCAGGGCCTGCGGTCCGCCCTGCGAGGCCAGGTGCTGGAGCCAGATGATGAGGCAGATGGGCAGGATGCTGAACAGTCGGAAGTGCAGGTAGCGTTTGCGGCTGACTTTGCCTTTGAAGTCTAAGTGGTTGCGGATGAGTACGCGAATAGGCGCGTCTTCGGCTATGATCAAGAGAAGGACCTCCTTTTAGGATAAGGGATTTTTCTCTACTATAGCACGAAAGACGCGCCTATTTCGATAGGGACGGGCAAAGTGGCCATGGCTGTCACGAAATGCCGGAAAAGTCAAAATTCTCCGGCCGCTGCCGCTTTCTTGAGGAGCGCCACGTTGTCCGTATCGTATTCGATTTGTTCCGACCAGCGGCGTACCGCTTCGGGCAGGTCGCCCGTGGCGGCGGCTGTGAGGGCGATGAAGTCCGTGCTGCGTCCGGCATAGGTGGCCAGGAAGTCTGACGGGACGTCGGCAAAGGTTTCCAGCTGGCGGTAAAAGATGTAATCGTATATGCGCTGATAGCGTCCGGCCATTCCGGGGTTCCCGGTCAGGGCCATGGCATCGGCCGATTTCGCTATTTGAGCCGGTAAGGCTTTCAGCTGATCCGTCCAGGCATCGTCAATCGGTTCCGTGCGGGATAAGACGCCCAGGAGCCGCTCAGTGTCCTTTTGGGCTATCGCGGGCTGATAGATGAGTTCCCGGTCTGGCAGGGGATAGCCCAGCCATTCTAGCAGCTGAGTCAGGCTGCCGATGGATCGGCCTGTTTCGCTGTCGTAGAAAGTGAGGGGCTCCGTTTCGCTGAGGAGCAGTTCACAGGCTGCTTCACAGCATAGCCCGACGCCGCCGAGCTCGATGTCCTGCCCGCTGCCATCGCGGACGACCTGGAAGAAGCGCGGATGGAGAGCACAGATATCGCAGAGGATATCGTCCCCGGCCTGGCGGATGAGCTGACACAGGCCGTCTGGGCGGAGAAAGGGGCAGTTCCCTTCCGCCGTGAGGCAGAAATGCCAGCCGTCCGGCCCTTGGGTGATATGCTGGCGGATGGCTTCGCCTAAGGGGCCTTCGAGCTGCTGGTAATAGTCCGCCGTCACGTCGTCGATGTCGATGTCCCAGCCCCGGCAGCACGTGTGCTGACAGGTACCGGCTTTACAGCCAAAGCGCTCGTAGAAATCAGGAAGGATCATGATTAGAATTCATACGTCGTCCCCGGGTCGACGACCTGGACGGGGATGTTGTATTTCGTTTCTGTGAGCTTCTTATATTCCTGCGGGTCTGCTTCGATGATCGGCCAGGTCTTGTAATGGACGGGGATGACGAAGCGCGGCTGGACCCAGAGGGCGGCCAGGGCGGCGTCATCCATGCCCATGGTGAAGTTGTCGCCGATAGGCAGGATAGCGCAGTCGATTTGTCCGAAACGGTCGAGGATTTTCATGTCTGAGAAGAGGCCTGTATCGCCGGCATAGTAGATGCGTTTGCCGCCGAATTCGACGATAACACCGCAGGCTAGCCCTCCGGCAATGCCAGACCCGTGGAAGGCCGGGGTCAGCCGTACTTTGCCAAAGGGGAAATCCGCACTGCCGCCGACATGCATGGCATGGGCCTTACAGCCAGCTTCTCCAGCTTTGCCGGCTACTTCGGCGGTGCTGATGACCGTCGCGTCATTGGCTTTGGCAATGGCTTCGGTGTCGCCGTAGTGGTCGCCGTGGCAGTGGGTGACGATAACATACTGGCAGGCAATGTCTGTCGGACAGACCTGAGTCCAGGGATTGTCCGTAATGAACGGGTCAAAAAGAATCGTCGTCACGTCATCGGAAAGTGTGAATGCGGAATGACCGTAGTAAGTGAATTTCATGATAGCCTCTGCTCCTTAAAGACGAATTAGTCTTTTTCTGTACTATTCAAACTCCATTTCTTCCATTCTTCGAACCAGCTCTTGACGTGTTCCTGCGGAAGGGAGCCACAGAAGGTATTCTTCAAGGTCTGGCGGAGTTCGCCTTCTTTTTCACCTAAAGGATAGACGTCCTTGTATTCGTCGTAGACGTTCCAGAAGTCGCGCATGTGCAGGTTGGCGTAGGTTTCGCCGTAAATCTTGTAGCACGTGTCGCAGAGCGTGATGAAGACGGCTTCGTCGTTGTGCTGGTTGGCGTCGTCGAGAGCGCAGCAGCGTGTATACAGTTTGATTTTGCTGCCGAAGAGCTGGCGCAGGTAATCGTAGACGTCGGAAACCATCTGGGGCTGCAGCTGCAGCAATTTACAGCCGGGAGCGAAATACATGGGGTACTGGGCAATGTTATCAAAGTTATCCATAATAATTGACACCTCTTTCTAAAATCAACAGAAACTTTACATTTCTATTAAATAATAACTATTATTTATAAGTATATCATAAAAAGGCTGGAAACGCAATGTTCCTCTTGTACTTCCTGCATAAATCCTGTACAATATCCATTGGAGAGTGATATAAGTATGCATATCGTAATGGTAGAGCCGGAAATCCCCGGCAATACGGGCAATGTCGCCCGTTTATGCGCAGCGAATCATATTACGCTGCATTTGGTCAAGCCCCTGGGCTTTTCCATCGATGACAAGCATTTAAAACGGGCCGGTCTCGATTACTGGTCGCTCGTCGATGTCCAGATCCATGAGAATTTTCAGGAAGTCCTGGACAAATACAAAGATCATCGCTTTTTTTATTTGACGACGAAATCGGAACAGTGTTATGCCGATATCCAGTTCCAATACGATGATATGCTCGTATTCGGGAAGGAAACGAAAGGCCTTCCGGAGGACCTCCTGAAAGCCAATCCGGAACGCTGCTTCCGTGTACCGATGGTCGAACAGGCGCGCAGCCTGAACTTGTCGAATACCGTCGCTATCGTATCGTATGAAGCGATGCGCCAGCTCGGATTCCCGGGCATGGCCAAGAGCGGCATCGGTATAAAGAATCTTTAAGTTACAGAAATGATGAGGTGTAGAACGTGGAAATTTATGATAAAGCCCATGAGTTAGAGGCAGCCATCAAGGAATGCCAGGAATATAAGGACCTCGTCGCCGCCGGTCAGGAACTGGCCAAAGACGAAAAGACCAAGCATCTGGTCCGCGATTTCCTCATGCTCCAGGCCCAGCTGGCCTATGCCCAGTCCATGGGGGACAAACCGATCCGCAAGAAGATCGACCACTTGAACCAGATGGCAGAATTCATTAAAAACAATCAGACCGCTGTGGAATATTTAAACCATTATAATAAATGGCAGTCCATGGCCGGCGAAGTGTTCCAGATTATTCAAAATGCAATGGCAGAAGGAATGAGCATCCTTGATCAATAAATATGCACTGACGACTTTCGTCTCCGAATTAAGTATCTCCGTTCCCATGGAACGGATCCTGCTGGACGAACCGATGAGCGAACACACGACGTTTGCTGTCGGCGGTCCGGCTGATGTCCTGATCCTGCCGGAATCGGTCAAGGAAATGTCCTTGGCTATCCGGGCAGCCCGTCGGCTGGACCTGCCCGTTACCGTCCTCGGCGGCGGCTCGAACGTCCTCGTCCGCGATGGGGGTATCCGCGGCGTCGTCATCCAGCTGAATACGATGAAGAAGGTATTGGCCTGCCACGATCGGAAAATCATGGCCAGCGCCGGCTTCATGCTGAAGGATGTCTGTCAGTTTGCTCAGGAAAACAGCCTGACGGGTATCGAATTTGCCTGCGGTATCCCCGGTACCTTAGGTGGTGCCGTTTTCATGAACGCCGGTGCCTATGACGGGGAAATGAGCCACGTCGTATCGCGGGTCCGCACGGTCAACAGTACGGGCGGTGTCCATACCTATGATGCACCGAACCTCGGCTTTTCTTATCGCCAGAGCCGGTTCCAGAAATCCCAGGAATTCGTCGTCGAAGTCGAATTGACCCTGCGCAGTGGCGACCCCAAGGAAATCCAGGCCCGCATGGATGACCTCATGAACCGCCGCCGCAGCAAGCAGCCTTTGGAAATGCACAGTGCCGGCAGTACCTTCAAGCGGCCGCCGGGATACTATGCCGGGACCCTCATCGACCAGACGGGCCTCAAAGGCCTCTCGTGCGGCGATGCCCAGGTCTCGATGAAACACGCCGGCTTCGTCGTCAACACGGGTCACGCATCGGCCCGGGATGTCCTCAACGTCATCCACGAAGTCCAGAAACGTGTCGAAAAGGCCCACGGTGTCCACTTGGAACCGGAAGTCCGCATCATCGGCGAAGATTAAAATTTAATCCATCCGCTAGTATGGAGTTTGTAGGGGCCGCCCGTGGGCGGCCCGTTAGGGATTTGGGTGATTCTTCTAGCAAACTGGCTGGGAAATCGTACATATTCTGTAGGGGCTGTCGCATTAAGCCATTTTGGCTTCGTGCGACAGCTCCTTTTTTTCTCTCTTGCAATATGCGAAGGACCTAAAAGAGCGGCGAACTGCCAACTGCGGTCTGCGGACGGCGGCATAACCATATTGTTTTCTCATAGGAATCATGATATGATGGTATTGAAAAGTACGTGATACGATTTACCGAATCTACCGGAGAAAGCAGGGATAGTTATGGATAAAATGGCTATGTGGAACAACATGATTAGCATCATCAAACAGGATGTGACGCCGGCGACGGGTTGTACGGAACCGATTGCCCTGGCCTATGCGGCGGCGACGGCAGCCCGTGAACTGGGCGAAGCCGTGCGCTTTATCGACGCCCGCGTGTCGGCGAACCTGATGAAGAACGGCATGGGTGTCACCGTGCCGGGGACAGGGACGCCGGGCCTCTATATTGCCGCCGCTGTCGGTGCCCTTGGGGGAGATGCTGACGCGGGCTTGCAGGTCTTGAAGGCCTTGACGCCGGATATCGTCGCCCTGGGCAAGCAGTACGTCAACGACGGCAAGGTTACCGTATCCGTCCAGGAAGATACGCCCCATGTCCTCTATGCCGAAGCCGTCGTCTATGGTGAAAATCATCGCGTCCGCGTGGTCATCACCGACGACCACACGAACATCGTCTTTGTAGAAAAGGACGGCAAAGTCCTCTTGGACCAGCGCATCGAAGCGGGGAGCGGGGAAGACCCCAAGATTGCCTTCCTCCATACGCTGACCTTAGCGGATATCGTCGACTTTGCCGAACACGTGCCGCTTGAGGCCATCGATTTCCTAAAGGAAGCAGAGCGGCTCAACGACCAGTTGTCGAAAGAAGGATTGACCGGGAAATACGGCTTGAAGATTGGCTATACCTTACAGCAGATGGTCGATAAAGGCGTATTGGCCGATGACTTGTCCCATCGCATCCAGATCCGCACGGTCGCGGCTTCCGATGCCCGCATGGGTGGGGCGGCTTTCCCGGCCATGACTAATTCCGGTTCTGGCAATCAGGGCATTGCGGCGACGGAACCGGTGACGGTCGTTGCCGATGCCCTCGGCATTACCCCGGAACGGCGGCTGCGGGCCCTGGCCTTGTCCAGCATGGTCGCCATTTATGCCCATGGCTATCTGCCGAAATTATCGGCTTTCTGTGCTACCGTTACGGCTTCCATGGGGGCGGCTGCCGGTATGGCTTGGCTGCTGGCCGAAAAGGACCCGCTGCAGGTCATCGAGAAGGCCCTGGCTACCATGTCCGGGTCCATCGTCGGCATGGTCTGCGACGGCGCGGCCAACAGTTGCTCCATGAAGGTGTCGGCGTCGGTCCATGCGGCCTATGAAGCGGTCCTCCTGGCCCTCAATGACGTGCGCGTCCAGGGTACAGACGGCCTGGTAGCCAACGCGGCCGAAGAATGTCTCAAGAACGTCGGTCTCCTGGCTTCCCGCGGGATGCAGCAGACCGACGATGAAATCTTAAAGATCATGCTCCAGAAAAATAGAGCCTAGTTTTTGTGAAAGGGTGTTGTCTTATGGCTAAAAAAGTCCTTATCCTCTCTTCCAGCCTGCGTCCTAACAGCAATTCGGAACAACTGGCCCGCGAAGCCGGCCGCGGCGCCGTCGAAGCCGGTCATGACGTGGAAGTCCTCAGCCTGGCAGGGCGGGACATCCGCTATTGTGAAGGCTGCATGGCCTGCCACCGCCTGCTCTACTGTCCCATTCAGGACGATGCCAACGACCTCATCAAGAAGGTCCAGGAAGCGGACGTCGTCGTCTTTGCCTCTCCCATCTATTATTATGATATCTGCGGCCAGCTGAAGACCTTCCTCGACAGGACCAATCCGCTCTACGGCCAGCCTTACCGCTTCCGTGACATCTACCTCATCACCGTATCGGCCGATGACGCACCGGACACGGCAAAACGGGCCGTATCGACGCTCGACGGCTGGATCTGCTGCTTCGACAAAGCCCATTATGCCGGCGGCTTCAACGCCGGCGGCATGAGCGAGGCCAACCTGGCCGGTACCCATCCGGAATGGATGCAGAAAGCCTATGAATTAGGAAAATCGATCTGATATTTTACCGCCTGTTGACAATAAATTCAGCAGGCGGCTTTGCATTTCTGTGTAATCCATGCTATACTTATCTAGTTATATACAACCCAATATTTGTTTATGAGAGAGAGGACATTAGATGGAACGCAAAGATATTCGTAATATTGCAATTATTGCCCACGTCGACCATGGCAAAACGACATTGGTCGATGCCATGCTCAAACAGAGCCATGTTTTCCGTTCTAACGAAAAAGTCGAAGAACGTGTCATGGACTCTGGGGATATTGAACGTGAACGCGGCATTACAATCTTGTCCAAAAATACATCTGTCATGCACGAAGGCGTCAAGATCAACATCGTCGACACCCCGGGGCATGCTGACTTCGGCGGCGAAGTAGAACGTGTACTGAACATGGTAGACGGCGTACTGCTCCTCGTCGATGCTTTTGAAGGCCCGATGCCGCAGACCAAATACGTTCTGCGCAAGGCTTTGGAACAGAAATTGAAACCAATCGTCGTCATCAACAAAATCGACAAACCCGGTGCCCGCGTTGCCGAAGTTGAAGACGAAGTTCTCGAATTGTTCATGGAACTCGATGCTACGGATGAACAGCTCGATTTCCCGGTCGTCTATGCTAACGGCCGTGATGGTATTGCTAAATACTCCATGGATGATGACAGCGATAACCTCGAACCGTTGTTCAAGACGATCATCAAATACTGCCCGTGCCCGAAAGGCGATGCTGATGGCCCGCTGCAGTTCATGGTCACGACCCTGGACTATGATGATTATGTCGGCAAGATTGCTATCGGCCGTATCGTCCGTGGCAAGATGCATCCGAACCAGAACGTCGTCGTCACCGATGGCGAAGGCCAGCGCAAAGCCAAGATTGGCCGCGTCTATACCTATGAAGGCCTGAAACGTGTCGAACAGGATGAAGCTGCTATGGGCGAAATCGCCTGCATCGTCGGCATCCCGGACCTCAAAATCGGCGAAACCGTTACGGACCCGCAGAATCCGGAAGCTTTGCCGAAAATCAACATCGACGAACCGACGCTGTCCATGATTTTCTACGTCAACGACAGCCCCTTTGCCGGCCAGGAAGGGGAATACGTTACCAGCCGTCACCTCCGCGACCGCCTGTTCCGCGAAGTCCAGACCAACGTCTCCCTGCGCGTTGAAGAAACAGACAGCGCCGATGCCTTCAAAGTATCGGGCCGTGGCGAACTCCACATCGCTGTCCTCATCGAAGAAATGCGCCGTCAGGGCTATGAACTTCAGATCGGCAAACCGAGCGTCATCACCAAGGAAATCAACGGTCAGAAATGTGAACCGCTGGAAGCCCTCACCATCGACGTTCCGCCTGAATTCATGGGCGCTGTCATGGAAAAACTCGGTACCCGTAAAGCTGAAATGGTCAACATGACCGATATTTCCGGCTACACCCGTCTGGAATTCATCATTCCAGCCCGCGGCCTTATCGGCTTCCGCAGCGAATTCCTTACAGCTACCAAGGGCAATGGTATCATGTACCACGTCTTCCACGGCTATGCTCCTTGGAAAGGCGAAATTCCGGGCCGTACACGCGGCAGCTTAGTTGCCTTTGAATCGGGCACGACGACAGGCTACGGCATCTTCAACTTGCAGGACCGCGGCACGATGTTCATCAAACCGGGCGAAGAAATCTACCTCGGCCAGGTCGTCGGTGAAAGCAACCGCGACGTCGACATCGATGTCAATCCGTGCAAGAAGAAACACTTGACCAACACCCGTTCCTCCGCATCGGATGAAGCACTCCGCCTCACGCCGCCGCAGGAAATGGGTCTGGAAAAATCCCTGGAATGGATTAACGACGATGAACTCGTAGAAGTTACACCGAAGAGCATCCGTATCCGCAAAGCTATCCTCGACAAACACGATCGTAAAAAAGCCATGCGCCGTGCGCAGCAGTAAGCTTTTCACTAAAAACTACAAACTTAATACTCAAAAGGGGCTGTCGTACGAAGATTTTCATCATGCGCAGTCCCTTTTACTTTATAGTTTGTAACATAGAGTTTATAGTTTGCAGAGAAAACTTTAAATTTAAAGCCATCTGCTAACAACTAACTGCTAGCCACTAACAACTTAAAAGGGTTTGTCGCATAACGACAAACCCTTTTTTGATGCTTGGATAGTAAATACTTCGCCAGTTGTGATATACTTATTTATAATGAGTCCATATCACCTATAGTGAGTAAAAATGTATGTAAGGAGATGAATGTAATGAATTTATCTAATTCTGCTAAAGGAATCAAAGTATCTGGTGCAAGAAAAATTCTTACCAGCAAAGGAAATCAAGAAATAAAAGAAAAAATCCGTGAGGCCTCCCAGCTTATGTTTAAGCGTAATGAAAAAGCCTACAGGGACTTAGAAAATCGATGAAACACGAGCAAATATTGATAGAAATTATCCTAGAAGATGTACTTGCTTTTCATGAAGAAATGGAGCAGAGATATGTTATGGATAAAGGAATTCATGATATGAATTTGCTGGAATCTGCCGTAAATACTCCATTTCAGTCATTTGCTGGGGAAGAACTTTATCCTACTATTTTAGATAAAGCCGCTAGATTGTGTTATGGTCTTACAAAAAATCACCCATTTTGTGATGGCAATAAACGATCTGCTATCCATAGCATGTTGGTATTTCTTTACGTCAATGGGATTGATTTAGATTATACACAACAAGAATTGGAAGATATGGTAGTTGATGTTGCTGCTGATCATTTAGATTGTGATGGAATCAAACAATGGTTACTGAAACATAAGAAAATGGAGGTATAGAAAAAGCGCACCGACAAGTTCCATAAAGGACTTATTAGTGCGCTTCTGCTTTGGCGGAGCGGGTGGGATTCGAACCCACGAGACCTTTCGGCCTAACTGATTTCACGGACCATCGCAGTATATCTCAATGCACAATAAATAGCTATTTCCTCGAAATCCTGATTCTTATGCGGTCGATTTTTTTATTTCTAAACTAGAAAACATCAAGATTTAAACGGTATAAATGCGCACGATGAGCCGTATTGATTAAAATATGATTAGCTGGATATTTTTGGAGATGACGCTTAATGGTAGCAGGATGTTGTTTTACTGTTTGAGCAATTTCATCCAGAGAAGCACCTTCATCTGAAAATAAAGCCGCTTGTAGAAGTACATAATATATCGCCAGGTCTTTAGAATTCATATTTAGTTGTTTTAACCTGTTATTAAAGCTTATTAAGTCGCTCATTTTATCATTGAGTATTTCAGTTGTTCTGGTTATGCTTTTTAATATAAGCCACATGAATCCAGTAATGAATGGCGTAATATCTCCGCGATTTCCATAGGAATTTGTAATATCAAATAATTTATAGTAAGTTCTTAAAGATTTTTTTATAGTTATAGATAAGCGATAAGATACTAAGGGGTTTATAACTTTTGATAAATAATAAGATGTAATAAACCGAGATGTCCTTCCATTACCGTTATAAAAAGGATGGATATACCCAAAGAGATAGTGATATACAGAAATTCTGATTATACTAGGAATTGAATCATCTTGTAAAACAGCTAGGGCCTTATTCATATAATCGATGATTTTTTCTTCTGGAAATACCCCCCGATGAATTATTTTTGAATTGGAGGTGACATCTACACTTCCTTTTCTAAAAATAGATCCATCTGGCTTATCGCCAGCATCTTCACGATATACTTCATCCAATACAAAATCGTCGTAAAATATTCTTAAATCCTGACTTGTATTAAATGGAATATTTTCTTTGTTTTGAAGTTTTAAATACTTATTAACAATTCCCCAGAGGCGAGTATTATTTTTATTTTCTATATTTAATTGTTCATCGATAGCTGTGTTTATTTCTTTTCTAGTACTATGAACGCCTTCAATATCATTTGTTGATTGTATTTCCTCGATTAAGCAAGATTTAGTAAAATGTTGTAACGCAATATTGGGAAGAGTATCCGTAATAGCGATAAGTTTTGCCTGTTCTTCCATCATTTTTGTTAATAGCATTACGATTTCTTCTGTATAGTAAAAGAATGCGGGGAAACCATGAGAAGATTGATATTGTTTAATCTCAATGTCGATATGACGAGATGTAGGGGCATCAAAAAGAGCATGATATATTGAATTCCATTTATCTTCGTTGGTATGGAATAAAATGGATAGTTTTGGACTTTCCATTATAGCCTCCTTAATTTAACTGTAGCAAATGCTAAGTTTTGCCATAGTGCATATATTAACTATAACAAAAAAGCGATTTTGTTATAGTAGTATTGATAACTATAGCAAAAAGACGATTTTGCATGACTCGATACAATGCAGCTCGTTCCTGATTTTCTTGCTTCTTTAATTCGTTGACCTATGCTTTTCATAAAATATCCCTCCTTGCTCTTACTGTGTGGGTTTTCCGTCTTTTTAGATTATTATAATATAAATATGACGGAAATACCATTGGAAACAGGACAGGATGTAAGCGGGTTAAGGGGATGGGGCTTAGAACGAAAACGAACATTTTCATGCCATCAATTTTGATTATAAAAAATATCATTATTGTTTTTCTGGATGGTGGATACTTGAGGTATTATTATCACACAAAACCTTTATCAGCATGTCACCAGAAAGGCTGCGTCTAAGATCGCGGATGTTATGGATGCCCTGGTAAATTCAAATATCTAAGTTCAAGGGTGGACAACAGGGTGGACAACACTGCTTTTTTCTATTTTTGGGCAAAAAAATAAAACCGCATGGGATGCTATAAATAGCATAACCATGCGGTTTTTATCTGGCGGAGCGGGTGGGATTCGAACCCACGAGACCTTTCGGCCTAACTGATTTCGAGTCAGCCCCGTTATGACCACTTCGATACCGCTCCATAAGGTACTTTGCTAGTATATCATGGTATGCCGTATCCGTCAAGCTTTTTGCATAATGATTTTCGACAATTGGTTTACAAAGAAATTATTGACTTGGAGCGTACTTTAAGTGATACAATAAAAGTAACTTGTTTTAGGAGGTAAGGTTTATGGAAAAAGCAAAAGTATACTTTACGGACTTCCGCTGCCGTCCGGGAAAAAACAATTTACAGAAGCTGCAGAAGCTCTGCAAAAAAGCAGGCATCGAAAATATTGATTTTGAAGGGAAATTCGTCGCCATCAAGATGCATTTCGGTGAATTAGGCTGTCTGGCTTCGCTGCGCCCGCAGTATGTCAAAGCCGTTGCCGATTTGGTCAAAGAATTGGGCGGCCGTCCTTTCTTGACGGATTGCAATACGCTCTATCCGGGCAGCCGCAAACATGCTTTGGAACACATGGACTGTGCCAACCTCAACGGGTACAATACCGTTACGACGGGCTGTCAGATCATCATTGGTGACGGCCTGCGCGGAACCGATGAAGTCGAAGTACCGGTCAAGAATGGGGAATACGTCGAAAAGGCAAAAATTGGCCGGGCCATCATGGATGCCGACGTTTTCATCAGCCTGGCTCACTTCAAGGGCCATGAAATGACCGGTTTCGGTGGTGCTATCAAGAACATCGGCATGGGCTGTGGCAGCCGTGCCGGCAAGATGGAACAACATTCGTCGGGCAAACCGAAAGTCGATGAAAGCAAGTGTAAGAACTGTCATCGCTGTGCTGCAGAATGCGGTTCTGATGCCATTACCTATGAAGATAACGTAGCCCATATCAATCAGGACCTGTGCAAAGGCTGTGGCCGCTGCATCGGTGCCTGTGCTTTTGATGCTATTCAGACGGTAGAATGGGATGCCAGTGAAAAACTGGACCGCAAGATGGCCGAATATGCACAGGCCGTTTGTCAGGATCGTCCGTGTTTCCATATCAATCTGGTCATGGATGTTTCGCCGAACTGCGACTGCCATGCTGAAAATGATGCACCAATCCTGCCGGATATCGGTATGTTCGCTTCCTTTGACCCGGTTGCGCTCGACCAGGCTTGTGCCGATGCCTGTCTGAAAGCGGCTCCTATGCCGAACAGCCAGTTGTCGGATCATTTGGCACAACCTGATTGGCATCACCATCACGATCATTTCCTCGATAGCAACCCTAATGTCGATTGGAAAACGACGTTGGAACACGCTGAAAAGATTGGCTTAGGGACACGGGAATACGAACTCATCACCGTCCGCTAACAACTAACTGCTAGTGTATAGTCTCTTCCATATATACAACAATCGGTCATTTGCTTAAATCCGGGTACAAAGACACCAGTTTGACT
>NZ_JBHYRR010000032.1:0-39668 GCF_047974155.1 Megasphaera jansseni
TAGAAAGATGAAATAGAGCAAAAAAAGAGAGCTGTCGCACGAAGCCAAAATGGCTTAATGCGACAGCCCCTTTTTTTGAATCCTATGATTTCTTTTCCCGCGTACTTTCTCCGACGATGTAAGGCGGTCGGCCTTTGCTTTCATTATAGATGCGGCCGACATATTTGCCGAGGATGCCCATGAAGGTGAACTGGACGCCGCCGATGAAGAGGATGAGGGAGATGAGGGACGGATAGCCTGGGACGTCTTCGCCGAAAATCAGGGTGCGCAAGACGATGAACAAGAGGTATAAGGCGGCGACAATGGCCAGAAAGCAGCCCGTGAAGGCTGCGATGCGCAACGGCGCCGTCGTGAAGCTGGTAATGCCGTCGACGGCCAGGTTGAAGAGTTTCCAGTAGTTCCATTTGGTCTTGCCGGCGGCTCTGGCCGGCCGGTCGAAGAGGATTTCCTTTTTCTCGAAGCCAATCCAGCTGAACAGACCCTTGGTGTAGCGCTGGCATTCGCGCAGGCTGCACAGGGCCTTGACGCAGCGCTTGTCCAGGAGGCGGAAGTCGCCGACGTCTTCCTGGACCGGGACGGGGGATAATTTCTTCAACAGGCGGTAGTAGACGTGGCTCGACCACTTCTTGAAGAATGTTTCCCCTTCGCGGCGCCGGCGGCGGGCCGAAACGTCGCGATAGCCCTTTTCCCACCAGGCAATCATTTCCGGCAGCAGTTCCGGCGGGTCCTGGAGGTCGGCGTCCATGATGACCAGGGCATCGCCTTCGGCGTAATCCATGCCAGCCAGCATGGCCGCTTCCTTGCCGAAATTGCGCGACAAGGATACGTAGGCGACGCGCCGGTCCGTTTCATGGAGATGGCGCAGGATGGGCAGGGTCTGGTCGCGGCTGCCGTCGTTGACGAAGATAAAGGTAAAGGCGTAGTCCGGCAGACTGTCGATGACGGCGCGGGTCCGCTGATAGAACTGGGGCAGGACAGCTTCTTCATTGTAGCAGGGGACAAGGATATCAATTTGTTTCATCGCAGGTCACCTCCGGCGGCGGCCCGGTTCAGGAGGACCGTATAGTCTTCGACATCCAGCCGCTGTGCCGGGGCCGTTCCCAGGACGCGCAGGGCTTCGTCGCGGTATTTCGGCTGGACGACGACGACGGCCGGCCGGCTGCTGTTCCAGAGGTCATACAATTCCTGGCTGCCGTAGTACATGCCCGTCCGGTCCGTGTGATAGATGCCGAATTCCAGTTCGCCCATGAAATTGGCTGCGGCGATGGGACGGTCCAGATAGTAGACCAGTCCGGGCATGAAAGAGCCGTACATGATGATCGGCGTGCTGGCCGGAACATGCATCGCCCGGATGTCCTGGCTGACCGTATAGGCCGTCTGGTGGTCGTGAATCTGCCCCTGTACCTGATGGGCGCCGAGGCCGAAGCCGTAGGCCATGCAGCTGAGGATGACCAGGACGGCCAGAAAATCCCGTTTCCGCTGCCAGACCCAGGCCGCAGCCAGGGTCCCGATGAGGAGCGACGCGATGAGCAGGCCGCCGTTCCGGATGAAGTCCGGCACGGTCAGAAAATCGGTATGCGTGAGGTAGACGATGCCGGCTGCCGTAAAGAGCAGGCAGAGGATGGAGTTGATGAGGAAACTATGGCAGAGCCAGCGCTTTTCCTGACGGCACCGTTCCAGCGAAGCGGCCAGGAGAACCGATAAGGGCAGCCAGCAGGGCAGGATGTACGTCGGCAGTTTCGAGTCGGAAATGCTGTAAAAGACGTAGATCAGGCCGGCCCAGAGGGAAAGCAGCAGCAGGTCCTGCTTATGCCGCAGGGAACCGGGTTTGCGGAAAATCCCGTCTTTGCTGAAGAACGTTGCCACGAAGCCCGTCCAGGGCATGAGCCCGGCGATGAGGACGGGGACGAAGTAATACCAGGGGTGGAAGCGTTCGTGCATTTTCGTGGCGAAGCGCAGGAAGTGCTCGCGGATGAAGAAGAAATAGAAGAAGTCGGGATTTTTCTGGCAGACCAAGTAATACCAGGGCACGGCGATGACCAGGAAGAGGACGATGCCCGGCAGGTAGAAGAGCTTCAGGAAGAGGCGCGGCCGCCTGCTGAGCAGGGCATACCAGAAGAGGATGCCCAAGGGGAAGACGATGGCAATGAGCCCTTTCGTGAGCATGCCGAAGCCCATGGCGGCGTAGAAGACGAGCAGGTACTTCTTATTCTCCGTCCGTTCGAAGACGTAGAACGATACTAGGCAGGCGTCGATGAAAAAGGTCAGGGCCATGTCCATGACGCCGATGGAGGCGACGATGAGCTGCAGCGCCGACGTAGCCAGGATGACGGCGGCAAGGATGCCCGTGCGCCGGTTGTACATGGTCCTGGCCAGCCAGAAGGCCAGGAAGACATTGCCCAGGCCTGTCAGGGCCGGCAGGATGCGGCCGGTGAACTCGCGGAAGCCGAAGAGCTCCATGGAAAGGGCCGTGACCCAGTATTGGAAAATGGGCTTTTCGAAGTACGGCATATAATCGAAATGGGGCGTAACATAGTCGCCGGAGAGGGCCATTTCCATGGCGACCCGGTGATAGCGCCCTTCATCGAGCTCGATGAGATGGTAGGAACCGATATGGGCCAGGTACAAAAAGGCCGCAGCGGCGATGAAGAGGCCCATCAGAAAGCGCCGGTGGCGGCGAAGTGCGTCAGTCATAGAATACCTCCTATATATATACGTTACTATATAGTATACAGGAAGTTTCTAAATAAATCATAAAGGAAATGACAATTTACTATCTTTTCACATTTCTGTGACATATGTCATTTTACCTTAATGCGTCATAGACAGGCGCGGCCGCCGGGGCTTGACGATGAGCAGAACGCCGCCCAGGACCAGGAGAATGCCCAGGGCCGTATGCCAGGTGAAGGCTTCGCCCAGGACGAGGATGCCGCTGACGACGCCGACGACAGGGACGACCAGGATGGCGACGCTGGCCTTGCCGGCTTCCATGTGGGCCAGGAGATAATTCCATAAGAAGAATCCGACAGCTGCAGCCAGGATGCCGTTATAGAGCAGACAGGCGGCAGCTGTGGCTGTCCAGCGGATCGGCGGCTGGGGGATGACCAGGGAGACGATAAAGAGCAAAAGCGAGCCGACGACCATCTGCCAGGCCGAGTATTGCAGGGGCGGGCTGTCCTGGAGGTGAAGTTTCAGGATGATGCCCGATGCCGCCCAGGCCGCAGCCCCGGCGAGGACGACGAAGACGGCCGTGATATTGCCCAAGTCATGGATATCCATGAGGACGAAGAGGCCGGCGATGCAGATGGCGATGCCGGTTATCTTCCGAAGCGTCAGCTTTTCCTGCAGGAAGAACTGGGCCAAAATAGCCATCCACACGGGCATGGTGTAGTTCAACACGGAGACGACGCCGGCGGTCAGCGAATACATGCCGATCTGCATGCAGACATTGTTGACGGCAATCTGCAGGATGCCCGTAGCGGCGATCCACTTCCAGTATTTCCGCTCCGGGAAGGGGATGCGGCGCCAGTCGCAGACCGAGAGCATGACGGCGGCGCCGATGAGGAACCGGAAGGCCACGAACAGGACGGGCGGGAAATAAGCGTTGGCCGTTTTCATGACGACCCAGTTGAAACCCCAGATGGCATATAAAAGAAATAAAGCGCGCATCATAGGTGAACACCTTCTTTTTTAGAAATTTGATTAGCAACCTTATTTTATCGGACGGGAGAGGAGAAATCAAGGAAATGGCCCGGCCAGCAGGGCATGGACAGACAGGCCGTGAACGGCTATAATGAAAGAAACGATTTCACGGAAGGAGCGATTCTATTATGTTACATATTGGCCTGACCGGCGGCATTGCCTCCGGCAAGAGTACGGTCGTCACCATGCTGCGCGAATTGGGGGCCGGCATCGTCGACTGCGACGTCATCGCCCACGATGTCGTCGAACCGGGCTCGCAGGGACTTGCAGCCGTCGCCGCAGCTTTTGGCCCGAAGACCATCTTGGCCGACGGCTCCATGGACCGGGCCTACATCGGCAGCGTCGTCTTTGGCGACAAGGCGAAGAAAGCGCAGCTCGAAGCCATTTTGTTCCCCCTCATCCATGCCGGCATCGACGGGGAAATCAAAAAAATCGAAGAAAATAAAAAAAATCCTGTCATTTTCCTTGACATGCCCCTGCTTTATGAGGTAAAATACGATTCGTACGTTGACGAAACGTGGCTGGTGTACGTCGATCCGGTAACGCAGCTTACGCGGCTGATGAAGCGGAACGGCTATTCCGAAAGTGAAGCACTGGCACGGATTCATGCACAGCTTCCTATCGACGAAAAACGGTCTTTAGCACAGGTCATCATCGACAATACCGGCTCTCCGGAAGAGACGCAGAAACAGGTACTCGTCGCATGGCAGGCCTTGATGGACCGCATCAAAGGGTAGGGAGAAGACGTTGAGAAAAAGAGCAAGTACCAAAGGGAAAATCATCATAGCGGCATTGTTGATATGTCTGTCCGCATCGTACTTTTATTCTTGGAAAGATGATGTCATGCGGAAGTTCGTATACCCCCTCCAGTATGATTATCTGGTCCGGCAGTATGCTTACGAAGACAAAGTCGACCCCGCCCTGGTGGCGTCCGTCATCTTAGTGGAAAGCAAGTTTGACGAACGGGCAGCTTCCCAACCCGGTGCCCATGGCCTCATGCAGATCATGCCCGACACGGCGCAATGGATTGCCGATGAAATGGGGATGACCGACTACACGCCTGAAAAACTCAGCGACGTCCGTACAAACATCAGGTTGGGAACCTGGTATCTGGCCTACTTATTGAAGGAATACGACGGGAATCAAGTACTGGCCTTGGCTGCGTATAATGCCGGCCGGGGACATGTCGACTCGTGGATCCGGAAATATGGCTGGACGAAAAATTTTCAAGAAATTGAAAAAATCCCCTTTTCAGAAACGCGAGAATATGTTAGAATAGTCTTGCTGAACGAAAAGCATTACAAACAGCTTTACGATTTCTGAGTTATGCGGTTGTGGCGGAATGGCAGACGCGCTGTCTTCAGGCGGCAGTGATCTTCGATCGTGCGGGTTCAACTCCCGCCAACCGCACCATTATTACTATGGATGCTACATTGATTGAAACACTCAAACAATGGAATATCACGACTGTTCTCCCACTTTCAGTGGGAGATTTTCAGTTATTGGAAGAATATCGCATGATCGAGAAAGACGGCAAGCCCGTCGAGTACCGCTTGTTCACCTATGAGAATAAGGAAAACGGCTGGACCGTGCGGGCCATCTTCAACCCCGAATCGGAAGAATTTTCCATCCGGACGGACATCGGCATGCTGGAATTCGCCCTTATCGAATTCATCACCGATTCCTTCGACCTCTTCCGGTCCATGGTCGAAGAACGCCTGGTCCGTATCATCCACGACGATTACGTCGAACGGAGCCTTAATTTCAGCGTCATCCTCAAGAACAAGGGCGTCCCGGACGTCGCATGGGATGAGTTTCTGCCCGACAGCTATCAGGGCTTCCGGCGCCTGGTCAAACCGAATGATGCCGTGCGCATCATCAACGGGTCCTACATGATCCTGGCTTATTACGACGCGGCGACGCGCAGCGGCCTGTCCCTGATGTACAACGTCCTCCGCGACGATTTTTTTGCCGAACGGCGGATACAGAACTTCCCGAACCTGGTCCACGACTTCGATACGTCGTCCCTGAAGGAGCTGGAGAAAGCCTTGCGGAAACGCCTCCTGCCCGTCCTCGACGAAATCGCTGCCGACCGGGACAAATCGTTGTCAGAATGAGCAGACAGTGGTATACTAAAAGTAATTTAGATGTTTAGATGCGAAGAGTGGGTGAAAGCCCACTCTTAACTTTTACCTGTAGGAAATTTTGAAGATAAGCTGGTGAATACGATGAGACGTGAACACATTGAAGATTTGATTGCCAAGGAAGTAGAACAGATTATTGAAGGGACGGATCTGGAACTGGTCGACGTCGAATACGTGCGCGAACGGAACTGGTACCTGCGCGTATTCATTGATAAAGAAGGCGGTGTCGACCTGGAAGACTGCCAGGCCGTCAGCGAGAAGCTGAGCAAGGTCCTCGACGAAAAGGACCCAATCAGCGACAATTATCTCCTGGAAGTATCGTCGCCGGGACTGGACCGCATCCTCAAGAAGGACAAGGACTTCGTCCGCTATGCCGGCCGGTCCGTCGATATCCATTTCTTTAAGGCCCGCGACGGCGTCAAGGACCTGACGGCAGACCTCGTCAAAAAGACGGACGACGACCATCTCATCGTCCAGGTCGACGGCCGTGAAGATAAGATAGACATGAAAGAAATATCGCAAGTCCGTTTGCATATTGATTTTTAGTGGAGGTTATTAACGTGAATAAAGAATTGCTCAATGCTATTGCTTACTTATCCAAAGAGAAAGGCGTATCTCCTGATGTCATCTGTGACTCCCTGGAAGCCGTCCTGATCACGGCCTACAAGAAGGAACCCGATGCCAATCCGACGGCCGAAGTCGAACTGAACCGTTCGACCGGTGACTATGCCATCAAGGCGGCCAAGACCGTCGTCGACGAAGTCGAAGATCCGCATACGGAAATCTCTCTCGATAAGGCCCGCCTCATTGATGTCAATTACGAAGTCGGCGACGTCGTCAACGTCGATGTCACGCCGGACAATTTCGGCCGCATCGCCGCCCAGGCTGCCAAACAGGTCATGATCCAGCGCCTGCGCGAAGCCGAACGCAACATCGTCTATGATGAATTCTCGGACCGTACGGACGACATCATCACGGGTATCATCCAGCGCATCGAGAACCGCAACGTCTACGTCGACCTCGGCAAGGCCGAAGCCATCCTGCCGGCATCGGAACAGATTCCGACAGAAACGTACAGCGTCGGCCAGCGCATCAAGTGTTATGTCGTCGAAGTCCGCAAGACGACGAAAGGCGCCCAGATCCTCGTATCCCGGACCCATCCGGGCCTCTTGAAGCGCCTCTTTGAACTGGAAGTACCGGAAATCTACGAAGGTGTCGTCGAATTGAAATCCGTCGCCCGCGAACCGGGCCGCCGTTCCAAGATCGCCGTCTATTCCCGCGATGCCAACGTCGATTCTGTCGGCGCCTGCGTCGGTCCGAAAGGATCCCGCGTCCAGAACATCGTCTCGGAATTGCAGAATGAAAAGATCGACATCGTCAAATGGGATGAAGATCCGGCCGTCTACATCGCCAATGCCCTCAGTCCGGCCCAGGTCATTTCGGTCACTGTCGACGAAGACGAAAAATCGTCGAGCGTCGTCGTACCGGATTACCAGCTGTCCCTGGCCATCGGCAAGGCCGGCCAGAACGCCCGCCTGGCTGCGAAACTGACCAACTGGAAGATCGACATCAAGAGCGAAAGCCAGGCGGCCGAACTGGCTGCCCAGGCTGAAAACCAGCAGGACAGCGAACCGGCTGAAGACATCGACATCCTCAGCGATTTGGCCATGCCGGCAGTGGACGAAGGTGCAGTCGATACGGAAGGAGAATAAGCTATGAAGACCCGAAAGACTCCGATGCGCGTCTGTGCCGGCTGTCAGGAACAGAAGAGCAAGAAGGAAATGATCCGCGTCGTCCGCACGCCGGAAGGCACCGTCGAAATCGACAAGACCGGCAAGAAGTCCGGCCGCGGCGTCTACCTTTGCCCGAACAGCGAATGCCTGGAAAAAGCCTACAAAGAACATCGCCTGGAACGGTCCCTGAAGACGAAAGTGTCCAGCGAAATCTATGAACAGCTGCGAAAGGAACTGCTGTGAGCGATAAAGTCCTGAATCTCCTCGGCCTTGCCTGCCGGGCCGGCAAGACCGTCTGCGGTGATGGAGCCGCACAGAAAACATTGAAGCGCCGGCGCGTCCCGCTCTTATTCCTGGCCTCCGACGGCGGCAGCGATAACGTCGAGAAGTATCGCCGCCTGGCGGAGCGGAAGGGGATCACCGTCGTTGATACATATACGAAAGATGAATTAGGCAGTGCCGTCGGCAAAGCCCAGAGCGTCATCATCCTCATCGATGACAAAGGGTTTGCCGGGGCCATAGAGAAAGTGAAGCGTGATGAATAGAAGGGGGTAACTAGATGACGAAACGAGTATACGAAGCCGCAAAAGAATACGGCGTTCCCGCAAAGACAGTAATCAAGACGCTGGAAGATCATCACATCAAAGCCGGTAATTTCACCGGTATTGACGCCAATATGAAGTCCATCCTCGACGCATCCTTCAAGAAGGGTGCCAAAGGGGAAGCACAGCGTGGACATAAACAGGAAAATAAACAGACAGGGGAAGGAACTAGCCGAAAAGTGAACGAAACGAGCCGACAGAACAAAAACAAAAAACAGGGCAATACGCCGAAACAGAATAACCAGAATCACGATAAGAAACACCAGAACCAGGGCAATGCGCAGAACCAGCCGAACCGTTCTGCCAAGAGCGCCCAGGGCCAGAACCAGGGCAATCGTCCGCAGAACAGCCACAAAAGCGGCGGCCAGAGCAGCCAGGGTCAGCAGGGCGACAACAAGCGCACCAAGTATTTTGGTCATTCCCAGGGCGGCAATGACAACCGCAGTGGCAATAAGAACAAGCGCGGCGGTCAGAACAACCGCAATAATAACAAGAATAACGGCGGCAACCGTCCCCATACGCTGTTGTCCAACGTCTTGAACAAAGGCAAGCACAATAAGAACAAGCGCAACCAGAAGCATCAGGCACCGGCTGCACCGGAAGCACCGAAGAAGAAGAATTACCCGACGGCCATCGAACTGCCGGAAACGATTATCGTCAAGGATTTCGCCGAACGCCTGGGCCGCGATGTCGGTGAAGTCATGAAGAAGCTCCTCATGGGCGGCATCATGGCTACGATCAACCAGGAACTGGACTTCGATACGGCATCCCTCATTGCCGATGAATTCGGCGTCACCGTTACCAAGGAAGCTCCGCCGGAAGACCCGACGGAAATCGAAGAAATCATCGACCCGCCGGAAACCCTCAAGACCCGTCCGCCTGTCGTCACCATCATGGGCCACGTCGACCACGGCAAGACGAGCCTCCTCGACGCCATCCGCCAGACCAACGTCACCAGCCACGAAGCCGGCGGCATCACCCAGCACATCGGGGCTTATCAGGTCCGCTACCAGGGCAAGAAGATCACCTTCATGGATACGCCGGGCCACGAAGCCTTTACGGCCATGCGTGCCCGCGGCGCTCAGGTCACGGATATTGCCGTCCTCGTCGTCGCAGCTGACGACGGCGTCATGCCGCAGACGGTCGAATCCATCAACCATGCCAAATCGGCAGGCGTCCCGATCATCGTCGCCATCAACAAGATCGATAAAGAAAGCGCCAATCCGGAACACGTCATGCAGCAGCTGACAGAATACGGCCTGGTCAGTGAAGACTGGGGCGGCGATACCATCATGGTTCCCGTTTCGGCACACAAGAAAATCGGCCTCGATGACCTCTTGGAAAATATCCTCGTCCTGGCAGAAGTACAGGACCTCAAGGCCAACCCGAACCGTCCGGCCCAGGGCGTCGTCATCGAAGCCAAACTGGATAAAGGCCGCGGCCCGGTCGCTTCCGTCCTCATCCAGAAGGGGACCCTCCGCGTCGGCGATACGATCATCGTCGGTACCTGCTTCGGCAAGGTCCGCGCCATGAACAACGAACGGGGCGAACGCGTCAAGAAAGCTGAACCGTCCATCCCGGTCGAAATCCTCGGCCTCAACGACGTACCGGAAGCCGGCGACATCCTCAACGTCACCGACGAA
Organism: Megasphaera jansseni; assembly: GCF_047974155.1. Taxonomy (NCBI): domain Bacteria; kingdom Bacillati; phylum Bacillota; class Negativicutes; order Veillonellales; family Veillonellaceae; genus Megasphaera; species Megasphaera jansseni. The sequence goes on from NZ_JBHYRR010000032.1 coordinate 9,825, forward strand.
AAGACGGCCCGCTCCGTTGCTGAAAAACGGCTGGAAAAGAAACGTTCGTCCGAACTCCACGTCAATGCCAAAGTCACCCTGGATGACCTGTTCAACCAGATCCAGCAGGGTGAATTGAAGGAACTGCCCCTCATCATCAAAGGCGACGTCCAGGGTTCCGTCGAAGCCCTGAGCCAGTCCCTCATGGGCATCAAGAGCGACGAAGTCCGCATCTCCATCGTCCATGCCGGCGTCGGCGCCATCAATGAATCGGATATCATGCTGGCTTCGGCATCGAACGCCCTCATCATCGGCTTCAACGTCCGTCCCGATGCAGCAGCCCGCAAGATGGCAGAACATGAAAAAGTCGACATGCGTATGTACCGCGTCATTTATGATGCCATCAACGACGTCGAAGCCGCTATCAAAGGGATGCTGGAAAAGAAATACGAAGAAAAGATCGTCGGCCGTGCCGAAGTCCGTAAAGTCATTACGACGCCGAAAGTCATCGTCGGCGGTTCCTATGTCAAGGAAGGCAAGATCACCAGCACGTCCAAGATCCGCCTCATCCGTAACGGCATCGTCGTCCACGAAGGCGAAATCGACGGCCTGCGCCGCTTCAAAGATGATGTCAAGGAAGTCCCGGCCGGCTACGAATGCGGCATTACCCTGGAAAAATACCGCGACATCAAGGAAGGCGACGAAATCGAAGCCTACGAAATGGTCGAAGTCGAACCCGAATAAAGGGAGGTACGTACTATGGGAGAATTACGAGTACGCAAGATACAGGAATTTATCAAACAGGAAGTATCGAAGATGCTCCTGAATGAATTAAAGGATCCGCGCATCGGTTTCGTCACCGTCACCGATGCCCGCATCACCGGCGACCTGCGCGACGCGACGGTCTACGTCAGCCTCTTCGGCAGCGACGAAGCCAAGCAGGAAACACTGAAAGCCCTGAAGAGCGCCACCGGCTACATCCGCACGGAAGTCGGCAAGCGCCTGGGTATCCGCTATTCGCCGACCATTGTGTTTAAAGAAGATACATCCCTCGATTACGGGATGAAGATTGATAAGATTCTTCGCGACATTGAAAAGAAGGACTGATACCCATGAATTGTTCGGCTCAGGAAATCTATACCTTACTGCGCCATTACGATAAGATCCTGCTGACAGCCCATGTCAGTCCCGATGGCGACGCCATCGGCAGCCTCCTGGCCTTGTGGCACTGGCTGCAGCTGCAGGGGAAGAAGGCCGTCATGGTCATCGACGACGACATCGACGACCGCTATGACTTCCTCGACGGCCTGCAGTACATCAACAAGCCGGATCAGGTCGAAACGGATGATTCCTGGCTGACTGTCGTCCTCGATGCGACGGGCCTCAGCCGCATCGGCCAGGCTGAAAAGCTGGTCCGCGGCAAGGTCCTCAACATCGACCATCATATTTCCAACGAGCATTTCGCCCAGTGGGAATATGTCCGGCCCGATTGTGCGGCGACAGGCGAAATCCTGGCCTTCCTTTTTGACTTGTGGCATGGCGAATGGACTGTCGCCATGGCCGATGCCCTCTATACGGCTATCGCCACGGACTGCGGCTTCTTCAAGTTCAACAATACGACAGGCCATACACTGCGCATGGCAGCCCTCCTCGTCGATCACGGCGCCCGGCCCGATTTCATTTCAGAACACCTCGATGCCCGGTCCCTGGAAAAACTGAAGGCCCTGTCCAAGGTGCTGGAACACCTGGAACTCTTCGATGACGGCCGCATTTCCTGCCTGTCCTATACGCCGGAAGTCCTCAAGATCACTGGCGAACACACGGGGATGTACATGGATTATGCCCGCAACGTCAAAGGGTCGGAAGTGGCCTTTACGGTCAAATACGTCAGCGATAAGGAAACGCGGGTCAGCCTGCGCTCGAAAGGCATGGACGTCAATGCCGTAGCCGCTGTCTTCGGTGGCGGCGGCCACGTCCGCGCTGCCGGCTGTACGCTGGAAAAGCCTTTGGATGAAGCCAAGAAACTCATCGTAAAGGAAATCGAAAAGCGCCTATGATACACGGAATCATCAATGTACTGAAACCGACGGGCATGTCCAGCCACGACGTCATCGGCTGTCTGCGCCGTATCTATGGCATGAAGAAGATGGGGCACGCCGGTACCCTGGATCCCCTGGCGGCCGGCGTCCTGCCGGTCTATGCCGGCCAGGCGACGCGCCTCATCGAATACGGCGACAGCGATATCAAGTCGTACCATGCCGAATTCGCCCTGGGACTGGCGACGGATACGGAAGACAGCACGGGGACCGTCGTCGAAACGGCAGCCGTACCGGCCTTATCGGCCGACGACGTGCGCCGCGCCCTGGCGTCCTTCGTGGGCGACATCGAACAGGCTCCGTCCAAATATTCCGCCATCAACGTCAATGGCGTCAAAGCCTATAAACTGGCCCGGCAGGACGTCGATTTCACCCTGCCCGTGCGCCACGTGACCATCCACGACCTGCGCCTGCTCTCCTTCGACGGCCGGCGCGGCACCTTTGCCGTGACCTGTTCCAAAGGGACCTATGTGCGCTCCCTCATCCGCGACCTGGGCCAGGCCCTGGGGACCTGCGCCTGCATGACCTATCTGGTCCGCACCCAGGCCGGGCTGTTCACCATCGACGATGCGGCGACGCTGGAAGAATTGGAACGGGATCCCATGGCCTATGTCCGGCCAGCCGATATGGCTATCCAGAATCTCAAAAAGGCGAATTGTTCCGCCAAACAGTGTGCCTTCCTGCTCCAGGGCCGTCCCGTGCCCTTTGCCGGACCACACCTGGCCGATGGTGACGTCATCCGCGTGTACGGGCCGGATAAACGGCTCATGGGCATTGCCCGCTACGACGGGGAACACCATATCCTGCGGCCTCATAAGATGTTCGCAGAGGGATTGTGAGGTAACTAACGATGGAAATATTCCACTCCTTTCAGGAAATAACCGGCTTTACCGGAGCCGTCGTGGCCCTTGGGACCTTTGACGGCGTCCACCGGGGCCACCAGATGGTCATGAAGACGGCCATCAAACGGGCCGCTGCCTGCGGTGTGAAAACCATGGTCGTCACCTTTACGGCCCATCCGCTGTCTGTATTATGCCCGGCCAAAGAACCGCTGCGCCTGGCTACCATCGGCCAGAAGGCCGAATATATCGAAGACGTCGGCATCGACGGCCTGGTGCTGCTGCCTATGAGCCAGCAGCTGTTGCAGGAATCGCCAGAAGAGTTTTGCCAGAACCTCTTGACCTATATCCATCCGTCGGCTATCGTCGTCGGCTCGAACTTCACTTATGGTGCCAAGGCGGCAGGCAATACGGAGACCATGAAGTTTTTCATGAGCCAGTATGACATCCCCGTCGTCGCCCTGACCCTCCTCGAACGGCCAGGCCGGACGACGCCCATCAGCAGCACCGTCATCCGCCGGCTCATCCAGATGGGCCATATGGAAACGGCCGAGAACCTCTTGGGCCGTCCCTTTGCCCTGACCGGCACCATCGTGCCCGGCGACCGGCGGGGGAGGACCATCGGCTTCGCTACGGCCAATATGCTCATCCCCATCAACATGGCCATCCCGCCGGACGGCGTCTACATCACCGAACTGTGGTGGGACGGCAAAGGCCATCCGGCCATGACTAACATCGGCGATAACCCGACCTTCGAGAACCAGTACCGCCGCATCGAAACCCACGTCCTCGACTGGAACGACGACCTCTACGGCAAAGAAGTCAGCCTGCGCTTCCGCAAGCGCCTCCGCGGCGAAGAAACCTTCGCCAGCGCCGACGACCTCGTCGCCCAGATGAAGAAGGACGAAGCCGCAGCGCGCCAGTTCTTTCAAAGATAGTTTATGTATAGCGTTTGTAGTCATATACTGTAGGGGTTCGCACGTGGCGAGTCCGTCAGGATATGTGCAGTTTGCTAGGAGAATTATTCAAAGCCGCAAAAAAAAGGCCGTTACATGAAGTGATTTTGCTTCCTGTAACGGCTTTTTTTTGTGCGTTCTAATTATAAAATTTTCGTACTAGAACGTACACTCTTCATTATACATTATATTATAAATGTACTGAAATATCATATAATTTAATTAATTAAATATAAATTAAACAGAAATGTATATAACATTTTGCTATTAAATGTAATAAATATTTTATAATTGCATGATATAATAAGCCTATCTCAATTTAAAGCATAAGCTATACTCATAGGGAAAAAGAACGACACTTAAAAGATTAAGAATAGGCTATGAATACAACAAAAAATATGGGGGGGGGTACAAGAAATTTTTAAGATTTCCATTGTTGCTCTGTCGCTCCCGTTATATAAGAAAATTGAACAATTTCTTCAGACGACCCATAAACGTAAGCTGGCCCAGATTGATCTGATTGATGGCAGCATGGCTGATGCAGCGGCCCGGCTCCGGAAGAGTATCCAGGCTGGCCGTGATGCTGTCATTTTGTGGGAACCCATGGCATCGGCTATCGCCGCAGTCTATCCACAACAACGGATTTTTGTCGTCCAGCCCAGTGTCCTCGATTTGCTGAATTGTATTCGGCAGGCTCCGAAAGGTACTTTATGCGGCGTAATCATCCCTTTTTCGCTGCGGGACTATTATGATGATTTAGCGTTGCAGCTCAAAGCCATGGATATCCCTTTTTATTGTTTGGCCTCCGATACGGATGAACGGGCCCTGCGGGCTGCTGTTCATCAGGCGGCACTTTCCGGTATCCAATGGCTGGTTGGCAGTGCCGGTGTTGAGGACTACGTCCGCGCTGAAGGGATGGAATTTATCCCTTTGCAGCCCGAGTGGGGCGGTCTGGTACGGGCTTTTTTCAAAGTATTGTGGAGCCTGCGCCAGTCCAGATTGTCGCAACGGACGAAGCCTTCTTCGCCGCGGGGGATGACGGCTTATTACCATTTAGATGACATCATCGGATCTTCAACGATGATGAAACAGGTCAAAAGCCTGGCCCGGATTTACGCGGCCAGCGAATCGACCATCCTCATTACGGGAGAATCGGGGACGGGGAAAGAGATGCTGGCTCAGGCTATCCATAATATGAGCAGCCGGCGGCAGGGGCCGTTCCTTGCCATCAACTGCAGTGCTGTGTCAGAGAGTCTTTTAGAAAGTGAACTCTTTGGCTATACGGGCGGATCCTTTACAGGGGCCCGTCGTGAAGGACGTGAAGGCCTTTTTGAAGCGGCCAATGGCGGGACCTTGTTCCTCGATGAAATCGGGGACATGCCCTATGACTTGCAGAACTATTTATTGCGGGTCCTGCAGGAACGCAGTATCCGCCGCCTCGGCTCTCATCAGGCCATTCCCGTCGACGTCCGCATCATTGCCGCGACCAATAAGGATTTGGAACAAGCTGTCCAGGACCATCACTTCCGGCTGGACCTCTATTATCGCCTGGCCGTCCTGCTCATCCACGTCCCGCCCTTACGCCAGCGCCGTACGGATATTGCCGTTGTAGCCCAGGCACTGCTCCGGCGTTTTAATGTCCAGTATGGACGGCACCATGAGCTGGGCCAAGACGTCATCGACTATTTCCAGACCCGTCCCTGGCCGGGCAATGTCCGCCAGCTGGCCAATACCCTCGAACGCCTGTCCTTAGTCGTCAGCAGGAAAACAATCACCTTATCGGACCTGGCCTGGGTTATGCCCAACCCGCCAGCCATACCGGATAAACGGGACCGTGACCGGAACTTGAAGGACATGACCTATGAATACATCGAAAAAATGTACCAAGAAGGCAAGAGCATATCCGAAATCGCAAAAGAACTAAATATCAGCCGCTCGACGATTTACCGCATGCGGCAAAAATATCAAAATAAAAAAGGATATATAGCGCGAAAGTAGCGACCATCATGCAAGGTCACCTAAACGTAAAAGTTTTTCGTTCGTAGTTCATCGTTCCTCGTGATGGGGCGATATTTTAATCCCGTATGACGAACGATGAACGACCTACGACCAACGTAAAAAGGGGCTGTCTTAATGCGACAGCTCCTTTTTTTATTACCACCCCCTTTTGTCTCAATTGACTGATTTTTGTCACAAAACCGTTGCGTTTCGCAACAACAAGACACTTTTATTGCGTTATATAAAAATAAGAGAATTGCATAACTGACGTAATGATGCCTGTTTTTCTGATACTGGCACGGAAATTTCATATATTATTTATGAAATATATTCAGAGAGAGGGGATGCCCTATGAATAAGATCTTTAAAATTATCTGGAGTAAAGCAAGAAATTGCTACGTTGTCGTGTCGGAATTGGCCAAGAGCCATGACGACGGCCACGTACGCCGCAGCCGCAGCGGATGCTGTCGTAAAGCTGCCGTTCTGGCAGCCTTTGTCCTGACGACATCGCTACTTGCTGCCCCGGACTGGGCTCAGGCAGCGGCAGCTACGAACAGCGGGAACCCGTCTGCCAATCAGGCGGTGAATATTGAAAACAAGAATAATACAACCGCTCAGGGAACAGATGCTTATGCTACTTATGATTCCCAAGGCAATTTGATCATGGGCAAGGACAATGAAGTCGTTCCTATTCAGAAGGACTCCAAGACCGGCAATGCCAGGGTGGATAGTAAGCCGGAAAATGTGGTCATGGGGACTCGTAACGGCGTGGGCAAATTTACCCATTCCACGGAAACCAAGAAGCCCATCAGTGGGGATGATTCCTATGCCTATCAGAAACTGGATACGGAATGGATCACGGTAAAGGTCTATAATCCCAACACAAACACCTATGATGACAAACAGGTGGAAGTCTATAAACTGACTCCCGGCCAGTACATGGATGATGAGTATAACGTCCGGGCAAAACGTCCGACATTAGCAGACTATAATTATAACCAGGAAGCTTATAATCAAGCTTTGAACGTTTATAATAGTGTTGCTAATTATTTGAATGACGATAGGACACGCCAGTCTTATTACGTCAGTGGGGCTACCGCGGTAGGCGTGGATAATGTGGCCGAAGGAGACCGTTCCACGGCCATCGGCAACAAGGCTAAGGTCCTGAATTCTGTGGGCAGCTATTATGTAGATGCTTATGGCAAATTAACGAGAGATCAAGATGCTGCATATTATTATTTGGATGAACAAGGGCGCATTACTACGACCCCTCAATATGTCAAGGACAGCAACGGACAGTATGTCAAAGATACAAATGGGAATTATATCAAAACTTCCTTTTTGACTGTTCCTCGGCTCATCGATTCCACCGATGCCGTGGCTCTGGGCAGCGATGTGACGGCTGAAGGCCGGTCCGCTGTGGCCATCGGGCATCAGTCCTATGCCAAGGAATACAGCGTGGCCATTGGGGAAAACAGCGTGACCGACTACATGGGCGTGGCTATCGGCAAGGACAACAAGGCCAAGTACGCCAGCACGGCCATCGGCCATACTAATGATGCCAACGGGTATTATACGGCAACTATGGGGGTCAATAATACGGCTCATGGCGATTACAGCAGTGCCATCGGTTACCAGAATACGATCGATGCGCTCCAGGCGAGTGGCAGCGAACGGAAAGCTTATGAAAGCCATGCCTTTGGTTCAGAGAATACGATTAAAGGCGATTATAATTTAGCCGCTGGCGATAAGAATAGCATTGATAAAATTTCCGGCATGGCCGTAGGTGTCGGAAATAAGATTTCTATGGACCATAATCCGGGAAACAGTAATCCTATCAATTTGGACAATCAGAGCGGTGATTATAGTATAGCCGTAGGCCTCGGGAATAAGTCTGAAAAGAATGCCCTGGTCATTGGCAAATACAGCAGTGCTCTCCACGATGGCAGTATCGCTATTGGGAATTCTGTCAATTCTAATGAGAACAATAATAACGGAGCAAATGATTCCATTGCCATTGGCACAGGTTCAAAGGCCATGACCCAGGATTCTATTGCCTTTGGTCACGGAGCCACGATTGGCAATAATAATACTCAAGGGATAAATGGAGCCATTGCTATCGGTAAAGGCGCCGACGCAGAAAACGGCCAGAGTCTTGCCATCGGCTATGAGGCCTATACGGGAAATAATAAAGATGTAGCGACGAACAAAGATGGTAGTATTATCGCTATCGGTACGAATGCACAGGCTATGGCAGGCTATGACATCGCCATCGGGGCCAAGGCTAGTACAGCCAGCTCCAAGACAAGCAATAGCGGTGGTAGTGCTGTTGCTATCGGCTATAATGCTGTCATCAACGATGGCGCACAGCGTAGCGTGGCCATGGGGGCTAACGCTTCGGTAGCGTTGAATGTTCAGGATGCAGTGGCTTTGGGGAGTCAGTCTTATGTGGAACAGAATCAGGGAGCTAATCATCAAGGTGGCTATGATCCATCGGCAAAAGGAATTGCTCACGGCGATGCCAATAGTTCCACAAAAGACCCAGTCTGGAATTCGACTCTTGGACCTATTTCCGTAGGCAGTGCATCGCACTGGGATAATGCGACAAGAACTCAAACTGCACAGCAGACTCGCCAGATTACCAATGTGGCAGCTGGTAAGGATGATACCGATGCTGTCAACGTAGCCCAGTTGAAACAGGTGGTCAGCCTGGTCAATAACAGCGGCGGTGGCGGTACCGGCGGCAGCGGTGTACATGATTACAGTGTGAAATCTGTAAATCCGGGTACAGATACCAACTATAACAATGGGGGAGCTTCCGGCGATAATGCCTTGGCTGCCGGTGTCAGTGCCTCGGCAACGGGTGCCCATTCAGTAGCCGTCGGTAACGGGGCAACCGCAAAAGGCCAAGATTCTATTGCTCTTGGTACGGGCGCCGTAGCAGATGGAATCGGTGCCACCGCTATTGGACAGTACAATACGGCGTCGGGCCAAAATTCACTGGCCTTTGGCGGCGGATATAATAAAGACCAAAAAGGGAATACCGCCAGCGGCGTTGCTTCGGTAGCTTTTGGAGAAGGAACACAGGCCATTGCCGAAGGGACCCTGGCCTTTGGGGAAAATACCCAGGCTGGTTCTACTGAGAAAGATAAACAAGGTAATCTTTTGGGGCAGAATGCCGTAGCTTTCGGCAATGGGACGAAAGCCACTGGCGGTCGTTCCCTGGCTTTTGGAGAACGGACCCTTGCCAGTGCCAACGATGCTACGGCCTTTGGCAATGAAAGTGTTGCTTCCAACACGGGAGCCACTGCTTTCGGGAATAAGAACCAGGCTACCGGTCAGTATGCCACAGCCTGGGGCGGCGGAGATAAAGTCGTCGATAATGGAGATGGTACGACAACAAAAGTCGGCACCGTAGCCAGCGGTACCTATGCTACGGCCTTTGGTGAACGGACGGAGGCCAGCGGGGAAAGTGCCACCGCTTTCGGCAGTGATTCTACGGCCAGCGGGAAAAATGCTGCGGCCTTTGGCGAAAATTCTACAGCTTCCGGCGAAGCCTCTACGGCCTTTGGTATCGGCTCCACGGCAGTGGCTAAGAACTCCCTGGCGGCTCTGGGTGGCACGGTAGCAGAATCGGCAGAGAATGCTGTTGCTATCGGCAAAGATGCCCAGGCCAAACTGGCGGATACGGTGGCACTGGGCAGCGGATCCGTAGCTGACCGGCAGAGCGGTGTCAAAGGGTATGATGCCGCCACCGGGGCGGAAACGACCCAAACATCTGCCGCCTGGGTTTCCAAGGCCAATGCCATCGCCGTGGGCAACGGCAGTACTCTGACCCGGCAGATCACTGGGGTGGCGGCTGGCTCCTTGGATACGGATGCCGTCAACGTAGCCCAGCTCAAAGCTGTCGATGCAAAGCATACGATTGTCACAGTCGGCGGCCAAGCGGTAACGGCAGACAATACACCAGTTACCGGCGGCAACCTCGACTTGAAGCGCACGACTGCCACCAATGGTCAGGAAACCTATGACTTGAAACTCAATGATAATATTACGCTTGGCAAAGACGGCGCTGATGGCCGGGAAGGCACCATCGGCCTGACCGGCAAAGATGGCCTGCCGGGGGCTGACGGCAAACAGGGCTACAGCACCACCATCATCAAGACGGAAAAAGGGCAGCCCGGTGCCGATGGCAAGAATGGCAAACCCGGCGTGGATGGCAAGGATATCACCCGTATTGTCTATACCGATAAGGATGGCAGCAATCCCCAGACCGTGGCTACCATGGATGATGGTTTGAAGTTTGCCGGTGATGATGGGGCGAAGACAGTTGCCAAGAAGCTTAACGATACGTTGCAGATTCGCGGCGATGGCACCTACGACACGGCTGCACATAAGACTAAAGAAGATGGCAACATCCAGGTTTCTGCTGATACGGATACCGGGACAATCAAGGTTTCTTTAAGCGATAAGATCAACCTGCATCAGGATGGTTACTTGACAGTCGGTGGCAGCAAGAATGGTGAAGCCGCTGACGGAAGTGACCCGATTGTCATCAAGAATTTTGGCGCTGGTGAATTGACTGTCACAGGAACTGATAAAGATGGTAAAACACCTCAGTCTGCAGCTGGTGACTATGTCACCGGTCTTGACAACAAGGACTGGGATGTAAGCAATCCGACCTATGTCAGCGGCCGGGCTGCTACGGAAGATCAGCTCAAAAAAGTCAACGATGCAGTCAAAGATGCTGCAGCTACAGCTGGTAAGCATACAGTGGTTACGGTCAACGATAAAGACGGCCATGAAACAAAGGCTGCTGCCGGGGATGGTGTATTTGGCGAATATGCCGGCACCGACACGGACAACCTGCTCATTGCCGCTAAGAATAACAATGGCCAGATGACCTACAACATAAAGCTCAATGACCAGCTGGCCATCGGCCAGAAAGGCGAATCGGGTGTGGCTGGCAAAGATGGGAAGGATGGCAAAGTTACTGTCGAAACTAAGGGTGGCACCACCGTAGTCATCGGTCACGATGGTGAACCGGGCAAGAATGGCAAAGACGGCATTTCCGTGAAAGGCCAGGACGGCAAGGATGGGGTCACCATCAGTGCTGTAAATGGCAAAGATGGTACGGAAGGTCATATCGGCCTGACTGGCCCGAAGGGTGCTGACGGTAAGAATGCCAATATCGATATCTCCACTGTTCTTGGCAAGGCTACCCTTGACCGTAACCAGAACGAAGTCCAAGGCGACGACAAAGATGGTGCGAAAGACCAGGCATCCCGCATTCAGTACCAGACCACCGTCACCGACAAAGATGGCACGCCCAGGACTATTACCCATGAAGTCGCCACGATGGATGACGGCCAGAAATATGTCGGCGATGTGAAGGACAGCGATGCGAAGGCGAATGCATTCAGCCGTAAGCTCAATGAACAGATCAATGTTGTCGGTGGCGTCACAAACCTGGATGATCTGTCGAAAGGAAATAACGTTGGCGTTGTTTCAAACGGTAAGGATACGTTGACCATCCGCCTCGCCAAAAAGCTCACTGACCTGACCAGTGTCACCACGGTAACGAAGGATGACAAGGGAAATAAGACGAGCGAGACGGTTCAGGATGGCAATGGCATCACGATCACTCCGTCTACGTTGGGCACTGGAAAGTCGGCTGTATCGCTGACAGACAATGGCCTCAGCAATGGCGGCAATCAGATCACCCACGTTGACAGCGGTTTGAAAGATGCAGCTGGCAATAAGGTTGAACTGAAAGATGCTGCCGGTGATATGCTGAACAATGCAGTCAATGTAGGCGACCTGCAGAAAGTACAGAACGTTGCTTCTGCCCATACGGCTGTCACAGTCAATAGCGGCGTGGAAGCTCCTGAAGCCGGTGCTGACGGAAAGCTGGGGGCCTATACGGATAAAGGGAAAGGCAATCTGCTGCTGGCACAGAAGAAAGATAGTACTACCGGCAAGATTACCTATGACTTGAAACTCAATGATAATGTTACTCTTGGCAAAGACGGTGTCGATGGCCGGGAAGGCACCATCGGCCTGACCGGCAAAGATGGCCTGCCGGGGGCTGACGGCAAACAGGGCTACAGCACCACCATCATCAAGACGGAAAAAGGGCAGCCCGGTGCCGATGGCAAGAATGGCAAACCCGGCGTGGATGGCAAGGATATTACCCGTATTGTCTATACCGATAAGGATGGCAGCAATCCCCAGACCGTGGCTACCATGGATGATGGTTTGAAGTTTGCCGGTGATGATGGGGCGAAGACAGTTGCCAAGAAGCTTAACGATACGTTGCAGATTCGCGGCGATGGCACCTATGACAAGAATCAGAATACCGTAGCTGATGATGGCAATATCAGGACTTCTGTGGACAATGGTGCTGTGAAGATTTCTCTGAGTGATAAGATCAACCTGCATCAGGATGGTTACTTGACAGTCGGTGGCAGCAAGAATAGTGGAGCTGCTGATGGAAGTGACCCGATTGTCATCAAGAATTTTGGCGCTGGTGAATTGACTGTCACAGGAACTGATAAAGATGGTAAAACACCTCAGTCTGCAGCTGGTGACTATGTCACCGGTCTTGACAACAAGAACTGGGATGTAAGCAATCCGACCTATGTCAGTGGCCGGGCTGCTACGGAAGATCAGTTAAAGAAAATCAGCGATACCATTAAAACAAACGCCGAAACAGCAGCTGGTCAGCATACTGCCGTTACAGTCAACGACAAGGATAGCAGTGAAACAACGGCTTCTGTTGGAACTGATGGAGCATATGGTTCTTATAGCGATGCTTCTAAAGGGAACCTCCTTATTGCAGCCAAGACCAAAGATGGAAAGACGACCTACAACATCAAGCTCAACGACAATCTGGCCATCGGCCAGAAAGGCGCTGATGGCAAAGATGGCAAGGACGGTAAAGTCACCGTGGACACCAAGGGCGGCACCACCGTGGTCATCGGCCATGATGGCGAACCGGGCAAGGATGGCAAAGACGGGATTTCTGTGAAAGGCCAGGACGGTAAGGATGGGGTCACCATCAGCGTTACCAATGGCAAGGATGGGAAAGACGGCAGCGAAGGCCATATCGGCCTCACCGGCCCTGCTGGCAAGGATGGCAAGGACGCCAGTGCGGATATCCATGTACAGAACGGCCAGAACGGCGTGGACGGCACCGATGGGAACAATGGTAAGGACGGCATGGACCGGGTGGTCTATGAAGACCACAATGGTAAGACCCACGAAGTCGCCACCATGGACGACGGTCTGAAATTCGTGGGCAACGACGGTCAGGAAGTGATCCGGAAGCTGAATTCTACCCTGTCCATTAAGGGCGGATTGGATAAAGGCGCTGTAGCCCAGGCATCCAGCAAGAACCTGGGCGTCCGCCAGAATGCAACAAAAGATGGACTGGAAATTGTCATGACCGATACCCCAGACTTTACCAAGGTCACGGTGGGTGGTGACAAGAAAATCACCATTGGCGGACAGACCAATTCCGATACCAAGAATCCGGCCAACGGCAACTATATCACTGGTCTGGATAACACCAAGTGGGATAAGGACCATGTGACGGAAAACCGGGCCGCTACGGAAGGTCAGCTCCGCGATGTCGCTGGCTCCATCACGAATCAGAGTCAGGGCGGTGGCTTTGGCCTGGCTGATGAAGCGGGTAACACCGTGAGGAAAGACCTGGGTCAGACGGTTACGGTCAAAGGCGATGGCAAGAACATCGAAACCAAGGTCAACGGTGGTGCCCTGGAAGTCTCCCTGAAGAAAGATGTGGATTTGGGTAACAACGGAAGCATCAAGGCCGGCGACACGACTATCGATAAAGATGGGGTGAAGACTAACGAAGTTAAAGTTGGTGACATCACCATCACTAAAGACGGCATCAACGGTGGGGCCAAGCAGATTACCAACATCGGCAGCGGTATCGACGGCAAGCAGTATGCCACTGCTGGAGACAACAACGCGGCCAGCATCGGCGACGTGAAGAAGATTGCCGGAGACGAAGCCAGCAAAGCGGCTGATGCGGTCAAGTCCAAGAGTGGTAAGAACATTACCGTAAAGGACGACCATACGGTCAACCTGAATGACAGCATTACCCTCGGTGATGAAACGGATGTATCCAAACAGGTTTCCATCGACGGCAACGGCGCCAAAGTCACGGCCGGTGACGGGGCTAATAAAGTTACTGTGGACGGCTCCAAAGGCCAGGTCACCATTGGGTCCGGCGATAAGACACTGACACTGGGCAAACAGGCCAATACGGCCGGTGACAGCAACCCGGCAGAAGGGAATTACCTGAATGGCCTGGACAACACCCAGTGGGATGGAGAACACATTCAGAGCGGCCGTGCCGCTACGGAAGACCAGCTGAAGACGGTCAGCGACAAGGTGAACAGTGGCCGTAAGTTCCAGGGCGATGATGGCCAGGACGTAACCGTCGGTATGGGCGATACCCTGAAAATTCAGGGCGGCGTCAAAGCGGAAGATGTCAGCCAAGAAAATAATATTGGCATCGTCAAAGGTGCTGATGATACACTGAACATCCGTCTGGCCAAAGACCTCAAAGGCCTGGACAGCGTTACGACGGGCGACACGACCATCAACAACAGCGGCCTGACGGTCAAGGGCGATGACAATCACAAGGCCATCACCATCCAGCAGGGCAACGTCAATATGGGCGGCAATACGATTGAAGGCGTCGCACCGGGCAAAATCAGCAAGGATTCGACCGATGCTGTCAACGGCAGCCAGCTCTGGCAGCGTGACCAGGCTATCAACGGCCTCAGTGGTTCTGTCAACAAGCTGGGCAACCGCATCAACCGCGTCGGTGCCGGTGCCGCTGCTTTGGCAGCGCTCCATCCGCTGGATTTCGACCCGGACGACAAGTGGGATTTCGCAGCTGGCTACGGTAATTACCGCGGTGCCAATGCGGCTGCTATCGGTGCTTACTATCGTCCGAATGAAGACACGATGTTCAGCGTCGGCGGTTCCTTCGGCGGTGGGGAAAACATGGTCAACGCCGGTGTCAGCATTAAGCTGGGCCAGGGCAACCACGTTTCGACATCCCGCGTCGCCATGGCTAAGGAAATGAAAGCCATGCGCCAGCATATGGCTGAACAGGATGCCCTTATTGCCAAACTGCAGAGCATGCACGGCATGGCTGTCGACCCGGCTAAGAGCACGCTCTTCCCGGATGTCGCTGAAAACCATTGGGCTTACCAGTACGTCACGACGCTGGCCAAGAAAGGTATCCTCGAAGGCTATCCCGATGGCGAATTCAAGGGCGACCGCATGATGACGCGTTATGAATTTGCTGCCATCGTCTACCGCATCGTCGAAAGCGGTGTGGGCAGCACGGATCCGGAACTGAGCAAACTGGTCAAAGAATTCTCGCCGGAACTCCAGTACATCCGCATCGACACCATCCAGAAAGACCGCAACGGCAAACCGACGATTGAACGAGTACGCGTCATTTCCGATGCGAAATAAAAGGGGGAATAGAATGGCTGCACAAATTGGCGTATCCTTTCGTATTAACAAGGAGTTAAAAGAAGACTTTGAAGAGTTCTGTGATTCCGTAGGGCTGAGCATGTCCGCTGCGATCATCTTGTTCATCAAGGCGGCAGTTCGGGAACAACGGATTCCCTTTGAAGTCACTGCGCTAGATTCGACACATAAAAAATAGTAATCCTTGTAGAAAGGGGCTGTCGCATGAAGGCTTTCGTCATTATGCGAGGCCCCTTTTTGCGTGCCTCGGACTCAGATGCGGCTGCGCCGCGACAGACTCATGAAATAAACGCAGTTTGCAGGCGGCAGGTCGCAGGTCGCTACGGTCCTGCGGACCATAAAAAATACACGGCCATTGGCCTTGTGCGTAGGGGCCGACCTTTAACCTCTCAGACCGCCTTTGGCGGCCAGCTCCCCTATAAAGGGAGCCTTGTGCGGCCCGCTGCGATGTTTAATCATAGCATATTTGAGTATAATGGTGAAGTTTTACGAACTACGTGCTACGGCTTTTCCTCTGACTCAGATGCGGCGTTCCGCCGCGACAAACTCATAAAATAAACGCAGTTTGCTGGCCGCCGGTCGCAGGCGGCAGGTCGCAAAAAATGGCCAGTAGCCGTATGCGTAGAGGCCTGCCTCCCATGTTAAGGGGAGGAGACCACGAAATAAGCCGTTACATGAAGTGATTTTGCTTCCTGTAACGGCTTATTTTTTACTTACTTATTTTCCTTGGAATACTGGTTTGCGTTTGTTCATGAAGGCGGTGATACCTTCTTCAAAGTCCGCAGACTGCGCGCACGAGTTCTGATAGAAAACTTCCGTAGGCGCATACGCTTCAAATCCAGTGAACATGCTGGCATAGAGCATCTTTTTGATATAGGCGTAGGATTTTGCCGGTCCTTGGGTCATCTTTTTGGCGACGGCCATGACCTGGTCCATCAGGGCGTCTGCCGGGAAAGCGCCGGTGACCATGCCGATTCGGACTGCTTCTTCGGCGCCTACCGGCCGGCCTGTGGCAAACATTTCAAAAGCCCGGGTGGTGCCGATGATGCGGGGCAGGAGATAGGCCCCTCCTGTATCCGGCGCCAAGCCGATGTTGACGAAGGCCTGTAGGAATTTGGCCTTATCGGACATATAAATCAGATCCCCGGCCAGTGCCAGATTGGCCCCGCCGCCGGCAGCGGCTCCGTTCACGGCCGTGATAATGGGTTTGGTCATGCGTTTCATCTGTAAGGGGAGCGCCGCGACGGCTTCGACAATCGGCGCCATGGTGAAGCGCGGTTTCTTCACTTCATCGATGAAGTAGCCGATGTCCCCACCGCCGCTGAAGGCCCGGCCGGCACCGGTCAGGACGATGACTTTGACCTCTTCGTCTTGTTCACAATCGGACAATGCCTTGGAGATGGCCTGAGCCATGGGGATATCAATGGCATTGAGGTTCTTTGGGTTATCCATGACTATCGTAGCGATATGGTCTGTTACTGATACATGTACGAGTTCCATAATGAAAGACCTCCTTGGTTATAAACCTAAATGCAGTACGTCATCAGTAAAAATCCGTGGATCCATGGATTTTAAATCGGGGGATACGGCGACAGGGAAGGCAATCTGATCGAGAACCTGGGTCTGTAAGTCGATACCCGGTGCTATTTCGACCAGCATCGGCCCGTCGGCAGTCAGGCGGAAAACGGCCCGTTCCGTAATATACAGGACTTCCTGTCCTTGGGCATAGGCTTGTTTGCCGCTGAAGGAAATTTGTTCGACTGCCGGGACGTATTTCTTGATTTTGCCTTCCTGTTTGATGATGAGCTTCCCGTCTTCGACGGCGACTTTCAGGCCGCCTGCTGTGAGACTGCCGCAATAGCAGACTTTCTTGGCTGTCGATGCGATGTTCAGGAAGCCGCCCGGGCCGACCGTGCGGCCATTGAATTTCGTGACATTGGCATTCCCATCTTTATCGACTTCAGCTGCGCCTAAGAAGGTGATATCCAGGGCGCCGCCTTCGTACCAGTCCATCTGCCGGGTCATGTCGACGACGTATTCTGAATTGGTGCAGGCACCGAAATCCAGACCCGATGCGGGGACCCCGCCGACGTGGCCGCATTCGACGGTCAGCGTGATTTTATCGGAGCAGCCATCTTCTGCGCAGACCGAAGCGATGCCTTCGGGGACGCCGAAACCGAGGTTGACGATTTGATGGGGTTTCAGTTCCAGGGCAGCCCGGCGGGCAATGAGGCCGCGGGCATCCATTTTCAATTTAGGTACGTCGTCGAGGGGGATGCGGTATTCCTGGGCCCAGTTCGGATTATAGTCCGGATGGCCGAAGGTCATGGGATGCTGGTCTTTAGGTGCGACGACGACGTAATCGACCATGAAGCCCGGTACGATGATGTCCCGCGGGTTCAGTGATCCGTATTCGCAGACGTTTTCGACTTCGACGATGACGATGCCCCCGTTATGTTTTACGGCCTGGGCCGTGACCATGATGTCGCATAAGCAGGGTTCATGTTCACACGTGATGTTCCCTTTCGTATCGGCTGTCGTACCGCGGATGATGGCGACGTCCATGGGGAAGGCCTTATAGAAGAGGAATTCTTCGCCGTGGATGTGGGTCAGTTCGACGAGTTCTTCCGTCGTGATGCGGTTGGCCTTGGCACCGCCGTGGCGGGGATCGACGTACGTACCCAGGCCGACTTTGCTGAACAGGCCCGGTTTCCCGGCGCCGATCTCCCGATAGAGCTGGGACATACTGCCTAATGGCAGGATATGTGCCGGGATTTCGTTATTGTCAATCATCTTCTGTAATTTCGGATTCATGTTGCAATGGGCTGAAATGGCTTTGGCGACCAGGCCTTTATGGCCCAGATGGTCGACGCCGCCACCGCGGGCATCGCCGACGGCAGCATCCCAGATGAGGGTCAGGTTCCGGGGCTTGCCCGTTTCCAAGAATGACTTTTCTACTTCAGATAAGACATATTCCGGGTTAGCAACGGCTACGAATCCCGATACAGCAACGGACGAGCCGTCTTTGATAGCTTCGATGGCTTTTCTTGCACTTACGACTTCCATCATAATACCTCCTTTATATTACTTCATTTATAAGACTTTATTTCAAAAGAGCCCCGCTGATGACGATGCGCTGGACTTCATTGGTGCCTTCGCCGATTTCCATGAGTTTGTTGTCGCGCAATAATTGTTCGACATGGTATTCCTTGCTGTAGCCGTTGCCGCCGAAAATCTGGATCGCATCGAGGCAGATCTGCGTAGCGTGGGTCGAGGCGAATAATTTGGCTTCAGCGGCCTGGCGGGAGCAGCGGACACCGGTCGATTTCAGTTCGGCTGCATCATAGAGCATGAGTTCCATGGCGTCCGTGTACATGGCCATATTGGCCAGTTTGAAGGCGATGGCCTGGAATTTGGCGATGGGTTTTCCGAAAGCCGTCCGTTCCTTGGCATATTTCATGGCTAAGTCCATGGCGTGTTGGGCAATCCCCGTGGAAATAGCCGTACAGCTGATGCGGCCGCCGTCCAGGCCTTCCATGGCGTAGACGAAGCCCATGCCTTCTTCGCCTAAGAGGGCGTCTGGCGGCAGTTTCATGTCATCGAAGGTCAAGCCGTGGGTATCGGAGCTGCGCATGCCCATCTTGTCTTCTTCCTTGTTGATGAGCAGGCCCGGCGTCCCGGCATCGACGAGGAAGGCAGAAATGCCTTTGGCCCGTTTATCCGGATCCGTCACGGCCATGATGACATAATAATCGGCGATGCCGGAATTGGTGATCCAGGCTTTGGACCCATTGACGACATAGCTGCCATCTGCCTGCTTTTTGGCCCGCGTGCGCATACCGGCTGCATCGGAACCGCAATCCGGTTCGGTCAGGCCGAAGGCACATAATTTCCCTTCGGCGATACCGGGCAGGTACTTCTGTTTCTGTGCATCGGAGCCATGGCGGATGATCATGTCCGTGCAGACCCAGCTGATTTCCGAAGCCATTGCGAAGCCGGCATCAGCCCGTGCCAGTTCCTGCGTGATGATGGCACATTCGATGTCGCCCAGGCCGGCACCGCCGTATGCTTCGGGGACCGGCGTGGCCTGCAGTCCGACGGCCTTATATTTTTCATATAAAGCGGCGTTCCAGCCATGTTCATCCATGTCACGGCTCAGGGGTTCCACCTCTTTCTGGGCAAAACTCCGGGCTAAATCGCGGATGGCTAATTGTTCTTCTGTAAATTTGTAAGACATACTAAAGACCTCCTTATCGTGAATGACTCATGGGATTCATTGTGTTTATCCTGAGCATTTGGCTTTCACTAATGTATATGAAAGAATCGTGCCAATAAAAACGATACAAAATGAATCGTTATGAATTGAAAATGATACAAAATGAAGCGGAAAGCTGAATAGTAAAGAAAAAATGAAACAGTGTGTCACTTTGATATAAAATATGATACAATATGAATCAGGAATCCAGCGAAAGAAGGAATACGGTCATGAATCAAAATCATATTTATAAACAAGAGGCCTTGCTGTCGACGCGAAAAGATATATTGAATGAGATGCGGGCCTATGATTCGCAGAAGCTGACGGCCTTGAAAAAATATGTTCTGGCTCATCCTTCCGACATCCCCGATGATTTGACCGATATGGAACTGAAACTCGTCAAATCATGGCTTTATTCGTACAGCCTCGGTGTCGATTGCTGGCAGGAATCCCTGCGGGATGACCAGATCGACTTTACGACGAAAGACAGGCTGACCAGTTTCTTGTTATATGAATGGAAGCAGCGGCGGATTTATTACTCCATCAAACATGAACTACTGGCGGAACACGGGGCTGTCGTTTATTATGTCGATCCCCATCGCTGCATCTATTCCCACGGCGGGAATAAAGCGCTCCTGGCCCGGCTCAAACAGAAGGGCATCAAATTTGGCGCTGACCTGTCGGATGAGTCCATCGGGACCAATGCCATGACCTTCCTGCATCATCCTCATCCCGTCTCCTTCATGCGGGGGGCTATGAATTATTCCCGTGTTTTTTCGGAATACGTGACGATTGCCATGGACTTTTCTTTCAAGAACTATAATGGCATGTGCCAGTTCATCGTCTTTCCCGAAGAAAAACTGACCTGGCATCTGCTGAGCGTCATCCAGGCCGTGCATTGCATGGAACAGTATCATTTGATGAATGTCGATTCCGATGTGACGAATTTGCGCAGTTCGGCGATGAATCTGACCTTTACGAACGCCGTCCTGCTGATTGATGCGAACGGCTATGTCATGGATTCCAATTGTACGTTCCTCGATTTATTCGATACGACGTATTTCGATATCGTCGGGAAGAAATTGAGCGATGCCTTCCCGGAAATGGCCGACGTCCTGCAGCTCTTGCAGACCGGCACGGAAGGGCAGTTCTTCATCACTTACCACGAACAGCATTTCCAGCTCATCTGCCGGCCGGTCATCCAGAACGGCCTTTCTTATGGGATTATTGTCCAGGCATCGCCGGCACTGCCCAAGGCGGTACCGGCCCATACGGTATCGCCGCGGATGACTTTTTCCTTCCAGAAGATGGTCGGTTCCAGTCCGGCGTTCCTGAAAGCCAAGAACAAAGCGGTCATGGTTTCTTACAGCGATTGCAATATCATGCTTTGTGGGGAAAGCGGCACGGGGAAGGAAGTCTTTGCCCAGTCGATCCACGGGGCCAGTCCCCGGGCACAGAAGCCCTTTGTCGCCATTAACTGTGCGGCTATCCCCAAAGACCTGATCGTCAGCGAACTCTTTGGCTATGAAGAAGGGGCTTTTACCGGTTCCAAGAAGTCCGGCAATCCCGGAAAGTTCGAACAGGCGGATGGCGGGACGCTGTTCCTGGATGAAATCACCGAGATGCCGTTGGATATGCAGGCTGTCCTGCTGCGGGTCCTGGAAACGGGAGAAGTCGTCCGGCTGGGCGGGCAGAAGAGCCGGCACGTCAACGTCCGCATTATTACGGCAACGAACCGCAATATCGAGGATTTCGTCGCTCAGGGCCATTTCCGGCTGGACTTGTATTACCGGCTGAACGTCATCAAAATCAATATTCCGCCCTTGCGCGACCGCAAAGAGGACATTCCCCAGGCGGCCCAGGCCTATGTGGACCATTTTGCCGATGCCATGGGGCAGAAAGCCATCACCATCGCTCCCGAAGCGATGAAATGTCTCTGTGCCTATTCCTGGCCCGGCAATATGCGCCAGCTCCGCAATGCCATGGAAGCGGCCGTTACTCTGGCCCATAGCCATATCATTACGTCGCTGGAACTGCCGGAATATATCCTGGAAGACGCAGCCGTTGCCGCGGTCTGCAAACCGGCCGGCCCCAAAGGACGGCCGGTTCCGGAGCCGGCTCAGGAACCGGTGCGGGAAAAAACGGGCGGACCCGCTCAGCCGGAACCGGAAGCAGAAAGGCCGTTCCGGACCTTGAAAGAAGTACTGGCCGCCTGCCGGGGCAATAAGTCGAAGACGGCGGAAACAATGGGGATTTCACGGAGTACCTTATACCGCCATCTGCGCAAGGCCAGGAAGGAGGTAGCCCCGGTGGAAGCAGACAGGGAACCCCGGCAGAAACCGGATATCCGGTCATATGCGTCCTACCGCGACTATGAAAGGGACTTGATTTACTATTTGATGGACCGCTATCATGGTAATAAATCCCGCGTCGCTGCGGCCATGGGCATTTCCAAGAGCACCTTATACCGCCGTTTAAAACAGTAAAACGATTAACATAGAAAGGTAAGGCTTACTATTTATTTCATTAGTATAGATTTTGGGGAGGTTTTCCATAAAATTTGTGGATTAATGGCCTATATCGTGGTATAATAAATATCGTTACGACGCACATTGACGCGTCGCAGCTAAAGCCATAAAAGAAAGAGAATAGATAGGAGTGAAGTTTTATGGTAAAGTTTTCTGAAGAAGCAAAGAGTTTACACGCATCGGATATCCGTGAAATTTTGAAAGTAACAGAAAATCCGGAAATTATTTCCTTCGCCGGTGGTCTCCCTGCACCGGAACTCTTCCCGATTGACGAAATGATGAAAGTCGACGTGGAAATCTTGAAAAAAGAAGGTCGTCAGGCCGTGCAGTACAGTACGACGGAAGGTTATGTGCCCTTGCGTAAACAGATTGCCAAACGCATGAAAACATCTTTCCATACAGACTGCACTTATGAAGATATCATCATCACCGCTGGCTCCCAGCAGGGCCTTTCGCTCCTGGGCCAGCTCTTCCTCAATGAAGGCGACATCGTCCTCGTTGAAAGCCCGACTTACATGGGCGCTACGACGGCTTTTGCTGTCAACTTCCCGAATTTCGTCGAAGTCGAAACCGACGACAAAGGCATGGTTCCGGAAGCTTTGGAAGCAGCTATCGAAAAATATGGTGACCGCGTCCGCCTGATGTACGTCATCCCGGAATTCCAGAACCCGACGGGTATCACCTGGCCGCTGGAACGCCGCAAAGCCATCATGGACATCATGAACAAACACGACATCCCCATCATCGAAGACGACCCGTATGGCGAACTCCGCTATGAAGGCGAATCGATGCCGACCTTGAAATCCATGGATACCCAGGGCAACGTCATCTTCCTCGGTTCCTTCTCCAAGATCTTCATGCCGGGCCTGCGTATCGGCTGGATGGTCGCAGCTCATGACATCCTGGAAAAGGCCGTCATGCTCAAACAGACTGTCGACTTACAGACATCGTCCTTCGCACAGCGCCAGGCTTCGTACTACATCGACATGTATGACCTCGACGCTCATGTCAAACAGATCCGCGCCCTCTATGGCAAACGCCGTACGCTCATGTATGATTCCATGAAGAAGTACTTCCCCGAAGGCGTTTCCTTCACCTATCCGGAAGGCGGCCTGTTCACGTGGGTAACCCTGCCGGAAGGCCTCGATGCCAAGGCTATGATGCCGGAAGTCATCGAAAAGAAAGTCGCTTACGTACCGGGTGGTGCTTTCTATCCGAACGGCGGCAATGCCAACCACTTCCGCCTGAACTACTCCAACATGCCGGAAGACCGCATCGTCGAAGGGATTAAACGCTTAGCTGAAGTTTTGAAAGAAAAAATCGGCAAATAATTAGATTTTAAGGAAATGAGACGCTCTCTCGTGAGGGCGTCTTTTCTTTTGCAAATTTTTTTAAAAAATTTTTACAGTCATTATTTAATATTTTTTTAACCAGATATTTACTATTATCAGTCATTCTCGTTATTTACATTTGGTTTATAAAGGTTGTACGAAACGTAACATATTTATAACGCAAACGTTTAATTGCATAAAAGTAATTTTGATGATACTATGTAGACATAGATAAACGCGTGATTCATAGAACCTGAAGGAGTGATTGATATGCATTTTTCCGACTTAGCCATGAATTTGAAAGCCTCTGAAATCCGTGAACTCTTGAAACTGACGACCATGCCGGAAGTCATTTCTTTCGCTGGCGGCCTGCCGGCACCGGAACTCTTCCCGACGGAACAGCTGAAAAAAGTCGACGATGCCATCCTGACCAAAGAAGGCCGAGAAGCCCTGCAGTACGGCACGACCGAAGGCTATAATCCCCTGCGCAAACAGATTGCAGCCCGCATGAAACAGGCTTTCATGGTCGACTGCGATATCGACAACATCACTATTACGTCTGGGTCTCAGCAGGGCCTGTCCATGCTGGCCCAGATCTTCATTAATCCGGGCGACATCGTCCTCGTCGAAAGCCCGACCTATCTCGGCGCCCTCAATGCCTTTAAGCTCTGCAAACCGGAATTCGTCGAAGTGCCGACGGACGAAAAGGGCGTCATTCCGGAAGAATTAGAAAAGATTTTGGAAAAATACGGCGACCGCGTCCGCATGATGTACGTCATCCCGGAATTCCAGAACCCGACGGGCATTACCTGGCCCGTAGAACGGCGCAAGGCTTTTATGGACCTCATCAATCAGTATGATTTCCCGGTCCTCGAAGACGACCCCTATGGCGAACTGCGTTATGACGGCGACAAGGTACCGTCCCTGAAATCGATGGATACCAAGGGCAATATCATCTTCCTCGGCTCGTTCTCGAAAATCCTCATGCCGGGCCTGCGTATTGCCTGGATGGTAGCCGATCCGGTCATCATCGATAAAGTCGTCAAGCTGAAACAGGCTGTCGACCTCCAGGCGTCGTCTTTCGGCCAGCGCCAGACTTCGTATTACATGGATATGTTCGACCTCGATGAACACGTCGTCAAGATCAAGGCCCTCTATAAGAAACGCCGCGACCTGATGTGCGAATCGATGAAAAAATACTTCCCTGAAGGCATCACCTTTACATACCCCGAAGGCGGCCTGTTCACGTGGGTAACGCTGCCGGAAGGCATGGACGCCAAAGAGCTCATGCCGAAAGTCCTGGCTAAGAACGTTGCCTACGTGCCGGGCGGTCCCTTCTACCCCCACGGCGGCAATGCCAACCACTTCCGCCTGAACTACTCCAACATGCCGGAAGACCGCATCGTCGAAGGTATTAAACGCCTGGCCGACGTCTTGAAAGAAGAATTGGCAAAATAAGGCTAAAGATGATATGATATAAAGGAGCTGTCGCATCGCGACAGCTCCTTTCAAGTTGTTAGTGGCAAGTTGTTAGTGGTTAGCAGATGGCTTTAAATTTAAAGGCTTTTTCTGCAAACTACAAACTCCGTACATTCGTTTTTTATAGATGGGTTGATTTTGATGGAACTTGAATCTCTTTTAAAACAATATTTCGGCTATACGTCGTTCCGGCCGGGCCAGCACGAGGTCATCCAGACCCTGCTCGATGGCCGCGACTGTCTGGCCATCATGCCGACTGGGGCAGGGAAGTCAATCTGCTTCCAGCTGCCGGCGTTGATGATGCCTGGCGTGACCCTGGTCATTTCGCCGCTCATTTCCCTCATGAAGGACCAGGTGGACAGCCTGGTCAATCAGGAGATACCGGCGACGTATATCAACAGCCAGTGTACCTTTGAGGAGGCCAAGGCCCGCTTCGCCGCCATCCGCGCCGGCCGGGTCAAACTCGTCTATATTTCACCGGAACGCCTGGAAAACGAATTCTTTACGTCCTTCATGCAGAGCCTGCCCATTTCCATGTTCATCATCGACGAAGCTCACTGTGTATCCCAGTGGGGCCACGATTTCCGGCCCAGCTACTGTGCCATCAAGGACTGGATCGCCGCCCTGTCCAGGCGGCCTGTCGTCGGGGCCTTTACGGCGACGGCGACGGAAAAGGTCAAAGAGGACATGATGAACCTCCTGGGCCTGGAAAAGGAACGCATCTTCATCGGCGGCTTCGACCGGCCGAATCTGTATTTCCGCGTCGTCCGGACGAACCGCAAGCTGGACTTCGCCTTGTCTTACGTCCAGCAGCACAAGGAAGACAGCGGCATCATCTATGCGGCGACGCGCAAGGAAGTGGACCGCGTTTATGAAGAACTGACGCGGCGGGGCATCCGGGCCGGCCGCTATCATGCCGGCCTCAGCGATGACATGCGCCGGACCATGCAGGACGCCTTCACGTATGACCGGCTCCAGGTCATCGTCGCCACCAACGCCTTCGGCATGGGCATCGACAAGAGCAACGTCCGCTACGTCATCCATTACCAGATGCCCAAGAACATCGAAAGCTACTACCAGGAAGCGGGCCGGGCCGGCCGGGACGGAGCGCCGGGGGAATGTATCCTCCTCTTCAGCCGCCAGGATATCATGATCCAGAAGTTCCTCATCGAACAGTCCGTCCATGACCCGCAGCAGCAGGCCGTCGAGTTCCGCCTGCTCAACGCCATGGTCCGTTACTGCGAAGGCAATCACTGCCTGCGCCATTATATCCTGACTTATTTCGGCGAACACCCGTCGTGGCAGCGCTGCGAGAAATGCGGCAACTGTGACCAGGAGACGGTCGAAGAAGACATGACCGAACAGGTCCGCAGCATCTGTCTCTGCGTCGACGAATTGAAAGGCCGCTTCGGCATGACCATGGTCTGTGACATCCTCAAGGGCAGCCAGAACGCCAAGGTCCGCCGCTATGGCTTTGAACATAATTCGGCCTTCGGCATGCTCGGCGATTTCACCTTGTCCGAAGTCCGCGACATGGTCCGTCAGTGCATCGACGACGGCTATCTCGACCAGTCCGATGGTAAATATCCCGTCGTCTCCCTGACGGCTGACGGGCGGCAGGCCCTCAGCGGCCAGCAGCGCATCGTCCAGCAGAAAGTCGTTTCGACTGAACCCGTGCCGGAACTGCCCAAGCGCCAGCAGAAGCGCCGCGCCGGGGCCATCGACGAAGACGCCCTGCGGCCGCTCTTCGACACGCTGCGGGCGGTCCGCCTGGAGCTGGCCAAAGACGAGCACATCCCGCCGTTCGTCATCTTTTCCGATGCCACGTTGTGGGATATGGCTGCCCTCAAGCCGGACAGCCTGGAAGCCATGAGCGACATCAAGGGCGTAGGCAGCTTCAAGCTCCATAAATATGGACGCCAGTTCGTCAGCGCCATCCAGTCTTATATAGATAACCATTGATTTTGAGGTGACATACATGAGTATTGCCGATACACAATATCTGAATATCGTCGAAAATATCCTCGACCACGGCTATTTCGACAACAACCGCACGGGCGTGCGGACGTATAAACTGCCCCACCAAATCATGCAGTTCGACCTGGAAAAAGAATTCCCCATCTTGACGACGAAATTCGTCGCCTTCAAGACGGCTGTCAAAGAAATCCTCTGGATCTGGCAGCTCCAGAGCAACGACGTGCGGGAACTGCAGAAGATGAACTGCCACGTCTGGGACGAATGGATGCGGCCGGATGGTACCATTGGCAAGGCCTATGGCTACCAGATCCGCAAGTACAAACAGGTCGATAAGCTTCTGGACACGCTGAAGACGGATCCCCAGAACCGGCGCATGATCGTATCCCTGTGGAACATCGAAGACCTGCCGGACATGGCCCTCCAGCCCTGTGCCTATCAGACGCTGTGGGATGTCACTGATGGCCGCCTGAACTGTATGCTCATCCAGCGCAGCGGTGACATGGGCCTGGGCGTCCCCTTCAACATGACCCAGTACGCCGTCCTCATCCATCTCATCGCCCAGTCCGCCGGCCTGCGTCCGGGCCTGTTCACGCACGTCATCAACAACGCCCACGTCTATGAGAACCACGTCCAGGCCATGAAGACCCAGCTGGCCCGCCGCGACCAGGCTTTCCCGGCGCCGAAGCTGATCCTCAACCCCGATATCCACAATTTCTATGACTTCACCATCGACGACATCGCTCTCGACAACTACCAGCACTTGGGCAAACTGCCCATGGAGGTGGCCGTCTGATGATCCATCTCATTGCAGCCGTCGACCGGAATGGCGGGATCGGTAAGGATAACGACCTCTTATGCCATATTTCGGCCGACCTAAAACGTTTTAAATCCCTCACCATGGGCCACACGATGCTCATGGGGCGCAAGACCTTCGAGAGCCTGCCCGGCGTCCTGCCCGGCCGGCCGCACTGGGTCCTGACCCGTCAAAAGGATTACGCCGTCAGCCATGACGCCGTCACGGTCTTCCACAGCGTCGAAGCCATGCAGCAGGCCATGGAAGCCGGGGAAGACTATTTCGTCATCGGCGGCGCTTCCATGTACGAAGCCTTCCTGCCCCTGGCCGACAGTCTCTACCTGACGGAAATCGACGAAGCCTTCGACGGCGCCGACACCTTCTTCCCGGCCTGGCATAAGGACGAGTGGAAGGAACAAAGCCGGGAATGGCACTGTCCAGACGGACGGGAAAAATATCCTTTTTCTTTCGTCCACTATGTCCGCCGTTTCGATTGACATTGTCAATCCGTTATGTTACACTAACGGAAGAGCTACAAGATAGCTGGAATTGTTTTTTTAGGAGGATTTTGTTATGCACGGTAAAGTAAAATGGTTTAGCGCAGAAAAAGGTTATGGCTTCATCGAAAGAGAAGATGGCGGCGACGTTTTCGTTCACTTCTCCGCTATCCAGGAAGATGGCTTCAAATCCTTGACCGAAGGTCAGGAAGTTGAATTCGATATCGTTGAAGGTGCGCGCGGACCGCAGGCAGCTAACGTAGTTAAATGCTAATCGGAAAGTAAAATAGACCTTTTAAGGGGCTCACAGGACAGCTTTGGCTAGCCTGTGCAGCCCTTTTTTTTGCACCTGAATGTGTATAAAAACACGAAAAAATTTGCATAAATACTTGATATATTCATGCGACTGTGCTATGATATATCCATCGAACAAGTTCTGGTCTTAATTTATTGGAGGATGGATATACATGAAACATGCAAATAGCTTCGCAGATTATACAGCAGATGAATTGAAAGGCATTTTATTACTGGCCGAAAAGATCAAGCAGCATCAGGATGATTACAGCCATATCCTGGATGGCAAGAAATTATATACGCTCTTTGAAAAGACGTCGAACCGGACGTACCTTTCTTTTTCCATCGGCATGGAAGAATTAGGCGGCAAAGCCTATAACCAGCTGTGGAAGGACAGCAATTTCACCATCGGCGACCTCATGAGTGAAGTCAAATACGTCTGCCGCAACGTCGATTGCATCATGGGCCGGTTCAAGAAGGCCGAAACGACGGAAGGCTTCATGAAGAACGCCACGGTCCCGGTCATCAACGGCTGTGACAATACGTTCCACCCGACGCAGGCCCTGGCCGACATGTTGACCCTTTATGAAAAGACGGGCCATTTTGAAGCCAAAGTCCTCTACATCGGCGCTAAGAACAATACCTATAATTCGCTCAGTGAAATCGTCACCAAGATGGGCGGCATGATGTACGGCCTGACGCCGTTCAGCCAGATCACCAACGTCCCGGCCGATTTCTACGATAAATTGGCAGCTACCGGCCATTATCAGGAACTGCCGACGGACATTTCTAAGGAAGACCTGAAGAAAGTCGTCGCTGACGTGGACTGCGTCTACACCGATACCTGGGTCGACATGGAATTCTTCACCAATCCGGACTATGCCGAAAAGAAGAACCAGATCATCAACATGATGATGCCCTATCAGATCGACGCCGCCCTCCTGGAAGGGACGGATACCATGGTCTTCCACGATATGCCTATCCATCCGGGCTACGAAATCACACAGGACGTCATGGAAAAACACCTGGAAACCATCCTCGACGAAGCCGAAAACAGACGCCACGCCGAAAAAGGCCTCTTAGTCTACCTCATCACAGGGAAACTGGATGCCTGAGTCGCGTGAAGGCTTCTGCCATCATGCAAGATTCCTTGCACTTGAACGTTTTTCGTTCGTAGTTCATTGTTCATCGCGATGGATTGATATTTAAACTGTACCCTTTGTCAAGGACATTTTTAAAAGTTTATATCCCTTGTTTTTAGACAGGCACATGTTTCTTGTCC